>AXYY01000030.1 GCA_000485475.1 Candidatus Ancillula trichonymphae ImTpAt | reverse complement strand
GCATATTCCGCCTCATTTTTATTCTTGTCAACTAGAAGTTCCTTATTTTCAACTTGCCCTGTATGCGCATTTCGAATTAGAACAACAATTCTACTAGACAAATACACCGCCTCATTCACATCATGCGAAACCATAATTGTTGAAAAACTCAACTTGTCCTGTAAATTTAACACCAGTTTCTGCATCTCCAAGCGCGTTAAAGCGTCCAGTGCCGCAAACGGTTCATCAAGTAGTAGTAAATCTGGTTCACGAACAAGTGCTCTAGCTAATGCAACCCTACTGGCTTGTCCACCAGAAAGGCTCAGGGGAAAACGTTCTCCAAGTCCGTGTAACCCAACGGAGTCCAGCATATTCCGTGCAACCTCTTTTAGCCGCACTCTAGAACCTCTGAGCCCAAGCGTGACATTTTGCCAAATCTTCAACCATGGAATTAACTTGGGTTCCTGAAACATCACCGCACATCTCTTCTTCTGATCTAAAACTTCACCAGTGGTCGGTAGTTCTAACTTTGCAAGTATTCGAAGCAGTGTAGTTTTTCCAACGCCCGAACGACCAACGATCGTCACGAACTCCCCATCATCCAAGTGCACACTGAAGTCACTCAGTACTCTAACACCGCCATACTCTTTCGAAATACGGTCAAGCAACTGTGCCATTTTAAGCATCCTTCCGGTGGAATTACCCACATCAAGTTCTTGGGTATCTCTCAGCCTCTACTTCGGTTCAAAGCACCCCGCGCACCTCAATTATACCACAGAAGATAAATCTTGTCAAATACATAGGAACACCGTTGTTTTTACTCATATGCTCGGCTAAAAGTTGACAATGCGGCACAAGTGTGGTATAATTCTAGCGGGTGAGTTGTACTTTCGGTAGTTAACTCAGCGTTTGTTGTGTGCGGCGAAAAGTAGTAGATAAGGAGCTCTTTTGAAAGACTATTATAGTGTACTTGGTGTATCCAGAAGTGCAAGTGAAACTGAAATAAAAAAGGCGTATCGTAAACTTGCGCGCAAATACCACCCAGATAGCACGGAAAACAGTTCAAGTGATGAAGAGCTCTTCAAGGAAATATCCACAGCCTACGAAGTGTTAACTGATCCTCAAAAGCGCTCTTTATACGACTCTGGAGTTGATCCACTCTCGCAGAATTCTAACAATTCAGGTGCATTTACAGCGGATTTTGCCAATATATTCAGCGACTTCTTCGGTGGATTTTCATTCAATTCTGGATTTGGCAACCGACCAACTGAGCAAACGGCTCAAGTCAGAGGTGAAGATGTACTTGTTCAGGAGAAGATTACGCTGGAAGAGTCTATTTTTGGAGCAGAAAAAATTCTTCCGCTCGCACTTTTGATGGCATGCACAACTTGCTCAGGGCTCGGAGCAAAAGGAGGCGTCCGTGAAATAGTGTGCTCGGTGTGTGCAGGTGCTGGCAGTATCCGAAAAGTCGCCAACTCGTTGTTCGGACAAGTTGTACAAACCAGTACTTGCCCAAACTGCCACAGTGTGGGCACTATTATCCAAAATCCTTGTTCTGATTGTCGCGGATATGGTGCAGTTAAGGGGCACAAGAAGATCAAGGTGAAACTTCCAGTTGGGTGTACAAACGGTAGCCGTGTGCGACTTCCAGGTGAAGGTAATGCTGGACAAAAGGGCGGAACTCACGGGGACCTGATAATTGAAATTGTTGTTCGTGAACATGATGTTTTTATGCAGTCTGGAAATGACTTGAACTGCAAGTTGTCTGTGCCAGTTACACTTGCAATTCTGGGCGGATCAGTAGAAGTTCAAACACTATATGGCATCGCAACTGCAAATATACAACCTGGATCTGGCAGCGGAACCATCGTAAAACTTCAAGGTTACGGAACCCCCAAGAGCATTGAGAGTTCTGCGCGTGGAGATCTGTTGATATTCATAGATGTGCACATTCCTGCAAAGTTGGACTCCAAGCAGTTGAAATTAGTTGAACAACTTCATGAAAGTCTCAAGGACAACAAGTTTAAGCCAGAACTAGAAAGTATGAAAGTTGGTGGATTCTGGGACTGGATTAAGAGGATATTCTAGTGCATGAAGTTTACTGTGGAAAGAGATAGATGCACAAAGGCTTACCGAATTTGAACAGGCACAAATCCAGTGTATGCCCAGTTCGCTGGTTGAACTAGATGCATCGGAGGTTTCGCATATTCTAAAAGTTAAACGCCATCAGGTTGGGGGACACAATCGAGGTTGTTGATGGCGAAGGTGTTGTTCGTTTCGAGTTGAACATCACAAATACTACTCTCCTAAGTTTTCAGGTTCTCGAAGTAAGTGCATGAAGTTCTGACAAGGCACGTGGTTGTCGTTATTCCGCTGCTAAAAGGTGACAGAATGATTCAGGCGGTTGAAAATGCGGTCGAACTTGGTGCTACTGATATAATTTTCTGGCAAGCGGACCGATCTATTGCAAAATGGGCAGACGAGAAAACAGTACGAAAGTCGATTGAGAAGATGCATAATCTCGTTGTGAAGGCCAGCAAACAGTCCAGGCGCGCGTATTTTCCAGTGATTTTGGGCGCGTTCAACACTAAAAAGCTGTTTGTGCAACTTGATGCGATAACGGACAAGCAAATAATTGTTCTGCATAAAAGTGCAACCAAACATATTGGCAACTGCGGCAGTTTTGAGCTCGCAGACTCTGAGGTTGTTGCTGTGCTAGTCGTTGGTCCTGAGAGCGGGATAACTGATAGTGAACTGCAAAATTTTCAAAAACTACGAGTCGCTGTTTGCAAGATCTCCTCAAATGTTCTGCGCTCTGCAACTGCAATTTCTGCTGGGCTCGCAGTAATCTACAACTTGTCCAAAATCGACTGAAGTATGTTGCAGGCCGCGATTTGGTCAACAACTGCTCGATTTCTGCTGGGTTGCTTTCCTAGTGCGTGTAGCTGTCTATGTGCAAGTGTAGTTGTGAATCTCTCGTCGGCATAATGTACAGGGACCTGAACTTGTGCGCGTAGTTGCTCGGTAAACTCCTGGATAAAATCAGCAGACGCACTGAGAGCTCCGTCGATATTAACTGGTAGACCAACAAACACCTCAGACACACAGTGCTCCTCGATTATTGAGGCTACGTCACAAACTGCTTGCTCCAAATAGAGCACGCGGACGGTTTCCAATCCACTTGCGAGTATTCTTGATTCGTCAGAAATCGCAATGCCTACGCGTTTGGTTCCAACATCAAGCCCCAGAATTCTACCAGAATTGTTATGTCTTTTCAAGAAACTCCTTCTTCCTCTCTTCAATTTCTAGTCTAATTGCATACTTGAGTCCAGGAAAGTTGTTAAAATTCGGATCTTTTTCATGCATCTGCTTTGCTAACTCATACGCCCTGGTAATTGTGGCATGATCTGAAAGCACTCGAAGCAACTTCAGAGAACTTCTTGCACCAGATTGTGACGCGCCAAGAATATCGCCTTCACCTCGCAGGTTCAGGTCCATTTTCGCCAGTTCGAAACCATCTGTGCAGTTGGCAACTGCGGTAATCCGTTCAACTCCGAAACTAGCACTTTCCGTAGAACTATCAGAAGTACTAGTCAGCAAGAAGCACACAGACTTGTGCTCACCTCGACCAATTCTTCCTCGTAGCTGGTGCAGCGTCGAAATGCCAAATTTATCAGCATCTGCAATCACCATGGCAGTCGCATTCGGAACATCTATTCCAACTTCAACGACAGTCGTCGCAAGTAGTATGGGCGTTCGCATGGACACGAAATCGTTCATCGCCGTATCCTTTTCTCGTGCGTTCATGCGCCCGTGCAAGATGCCAACTGGTATTTTACTCAAATGTTCTTCTTCCTCCAAAAACTTGCGCATTTTCATTATGCTAGTTGAAGTTTTTGTTATGCGCTCAGTAAGTCCAGCATTTGCAAGTTTGGCAAAAATATCACGCGTAATTATATATTCATCATCGTTTCCCTCTTCATCTTCATCAAACAAATCAGCATCGTTAATTCTAGGAACAACAATAAATACATTTCTACCAGCATCAACTTCTTCATGAACCCGCGCCCACATTCTGTCCGTATACCGCACATCTGAACTATCAATAACGAAAGTCTCAGTTCTCGCCTTCTTGGCTGGCATATCATACAGCGTTGAAATCTCCAAGTCTGAAAATAACAACATTGCAACCGATCTTGGAATGGGAGTTGCCGTCATCACCAGCGAATGTGGCACAATTTCATTTGACGCACTTCGTAGAACATCTCGTTGACCAACTCCGAATCTGTGCTGTTCATCAATAACTACTAGTCCCAAGTTGCGCAGATTATCGCGGTGGTATAAAAGTGCGTGCGTTCCAATCACGATGTCCGCTTCACCAGACCTCATATCAGTAACTATTGCATCTTTTTCGCGCTGTTTTTGCGAGCCAGTAAGTAGCAGAACACGCACTTTCTTGTTCTCCGGATTTCGAATACCCAGTTGTGCAAGTTCTCCCAGAATGGTAACAATTGATAAGTGGTGTTGACTTGCGAGAACCTCAGTTGGTGCTAAAAGTACTGCCTGCTTCCCTGAGTCAATCGCCAACAACATCGCTCTCAGTGCAACTAGTGTTTTACCAGACCCAACATCACCTTGCAACAACCTCTGCATTGGAGTTTCACGTGCCATATCGTTTACAATGACTTCATGAACATGTTTCTGGCTCTCAGTAAGCTCGAACGGTATATGCGCGTCAAACTTGTCAAGAAGTCCACCATCAACGCGCGCACAAGGAACTGCGGCACATCGTTTGTCAGCAGCTGATTTGTTCATGAGTAGTATACTTTGCAAGATATATGCTTCTTCTAGTTTCATCTGTTCGCGTGCACTTTCATACTCTTGAAGATTTCTGGGCATGTGGATTGCTTTGAGTGCCGCCCAACGAGACGGAAACTTCATCTGGTCCTGAGATAGGACATCCGGAAAAATGTGAGTTGAAACAGTTTTTCTTGCCCATGGATCGTCGGTCTTCACAGCATTGAGACCTTCAAGTTTCTGTGCAACTGTTTTTATCAGTTCAGATATGCGTTCACTTGAAATCTTAGAACTAGCAGCGTAAAGTGTCTGCGGCTGCAGATAACGATTGCATACTGCATCTGCACCAGTAGATCTCTTAAACGTGTAGATTTCCGGGTGGACGAGTTGATAGGAATCGCGTACTTGAGGAGTTCCAACCACAACAACTCTTTCGTCAACTGCAAATTTTGAATACAACCACCTGAAGTAACTGTTGTTCTTCGCAAAAAATACTGCTTTTATCGATCTGCCCTTCGTATCCTGCAGCACTAGTTCCAGTCCTTTCCCTCTATTCGCTTTTATGGGAATAACTGTTTTTGACACAATCATCGCCTCAAATATGCATTTTTGCGCACTAGTATATTTCTTCATATCGGCAATACTTTTTACCTTTATTGCAGGTTCTAGCACACGTCTTGGGTAGTACGTCATCAATTCGTAAACAGTCTCGATGCCAAGTTTTTTCAGTGCGTTCACACGTATCTTGCTCCTAATAAACTGTGCAACTTCAGTATCAACAGATATGTCCACACGTATATTATATAACACTTTTGACGCACAAAACAGTAGTAGTTACAAATATTGTGAAAGTAGTGCACGTGTGAACGAAGTTGGGGCGAACTGAGCTCGCGCGAACTTCGTTCGCGGGTGTAGAGTGTGCGCAAGTTTATTTGTATTCCGCGCAGCAGAATTCCGTTTATTCATCTGTGCGCAGGTGCGCAGCCAAGTTGAAGATCTGTGCTAGTCTGTGGAATGTGCGGCCATACAAAAAATGGTTTTTTGTATGGCAAAAGGCGTTTGTGTGCAGGTGCGCGGTTAAAAGGAGTGCTCCGCACACGAAGTGCACACACCTACGCACTTTAACGGAGTTTGCGTAGCAAACGCCACATTGCACGCAGCGCGCAAGTTTACTGTGTTTGCTGTAAAGCAAAACTCCATTGTTCTGCGCAGGTGCGTGCGCACTTGTGCACTCCGCAAAGCAGAATTCCTTTTACCTGAGCAAATCGTGCAGTTTAGCTGCATTTCACGAAGTGAAATACTCCAAACAGGTCAACTATTTGAAGTTACATGTCCAGATAGTAGATAAAAGTTGTGATATAATGTGGGCATGGCAAATGTCTTGATAACTGGTGGTGCAGGGTATATCGGTTCACACACAGCAGTTTTGCTCAGTCAAGAGGGGTATGACATTTACATTATCGACAACTTCATCAATTCAGAACCTAGTGCACTCAGGGCAGTTGAGAAGATAATCAGCAAGTGCGTGCAGTTTTCTGAAGTTGACCTAACGAACAGTGAGGAATTGGATGCGGTTTTCAGCAAGAACAGTTTTGATGCGATCATTCACTTTGCTGGACTGAAATCAGTTAGCGAATCCGTAGGAGATCCTTTGAAATACTACAACAACAACATCTCATCAACTCTAAATCTCTTGAACTCGATGTGTAAATACAACATCACCAAACTGGTTTTTTCATCTTCTGCAACAGTTTATGGCAAGTGCGAAACAGTTCCGCTGGCTGAAGATTTTCCAATTGGTCAGACTACTAATCCGTATGCAACTAGTAAGTTTGTGCAGGAGTTGATATTAAAAGATGTTGCGTTGTCAAATAACCTGAACATTATGGCACTTCGTTATTTTAATCCTGTTGGTGCACACACCAGCGGGCTGCTTGGCGAGAAACCTAGGGGTATCCCGAACAACTTGTGCCCGTATATTTTGCAGGTACTATCGGGAAAACTGGACAGGTTGAACGTTTTTGGTGATGATTACGAAACAGCTGATGGTAGTGCTATTCGAGATTACATACACGTGGTTGATTTGGCGATTGGACATCTTAAAGCCATCGAAAAACTACTTTGCGCAGAATCTTCAGTTTCATATGATGCCATCAACCTGGGAAGGGGCGTTGGTGTTTCTGTGCTGGAAATGATCAAGTCTTTCGAAAGTGCAACAGGAAGAAAAGTGCCCTACAAGATCGCGGGTAGAAGACAAGGTGATCTGCCAGTTTCGTATGCAGCAACTGATAAAGCATCAGCTGAACTGGGCTTTCAGGCTGAGCGCTCAATCGAGCAAGCGTGCCTGGACTTGTGGCGTTATCAAGAGCACCTGAACAAAACTGGTACAAGTAAGGAGCAAAGTGTACGAGAAAAGTGAACAGTTGAAGGCGCTGTATCGCGAATACCGTCCAGATACATTTGAGGCGGTTATAGGGCAGGGTGTAACAATTAGTGCACTACAACGAGTACTTACGAACAAGAAGATTGCACATGCGTATTTATTTTCAGGTCCTCGTGGGTGCGGGAAGACCACCTGTGCACGCATTTTTGCTAGATGCCTCAACTGCGCAGAAGGTCCAACTCCAACTCCGTGTGGCAAGTGCCCGTCATGCATTGAGCTGAAAACTGGTGGGTCTAGTAGCGTTGATGTCATCGAAATGGACGCAGCATCTCATAATGGTGTTGATGATGCGCGCGAGCTCAGAGAACGCGTGGAATATGCTCCAAGTCGCGATCGCTACAAGATAGTGATTCTTGATGAAGCACATATGATCACTACGAACGCGTTCAACGCACTCTTGAAGATTGTTGAAGAGCCACCAGAACATGTCAAGTTCATATTTGCAACAACTGAGCCAGAGAAGCTCATTGGCACAATCAGGTCTCGCACATACCACTACCCATTTCGTCTAGTGCCTTCTGCGGTCATGATGAACTACGCAAAAGAGATCAGCAAGAAGGAGAATATTGAACTTGATGAGCGGATTTATCAGTTGTTGGTGAAGATTGGTGGCGGTTCAGTTAGGGACACTCTTTCATTTCTGGACCAGCTGTTCGCAAGCGCGGTTGATAATAAGGTTGAATACGATTTTGCAGTTCGATTACTTGGTTTTACGCCTGTTGAATACATTCACGACGCACTTTACGCACTCAGTCAGGCGGACATTAAGAAGTTGTTTTCTATTGCCCAGAGTTTAACCGATCATGGCATATCGACGAGCAACTTTTTGGTGGAACTTCTCGAAAATGTCCGAAATTCTCTGTTGATTTTAGTGTCATCATACGACACAAAACCGGCACTTGGTAAAATTGATGAGCAGCAAATTAAGGCACAAGCAACTCTTAGTGGCGCATATGGATTTTCGACGCTCACCAACATTGCAGATGTTCTACTTGGTGGTGTAAACAAGATGAAGGGGCCAACTTCTGGAAGACTTATTCTAGAGTTGACATTTGCTCAGTTGGCACCGATCTTCGGAAATATTGGACAAGTGACGCACTCACTAGAACAAACTGTCGAACCAACAGCGCAGCAGCCAACTGCAACACCTGCACAAACCGCATCTGAGCCCAAACAAACTCAGCAACAAATTCAGCAATCTGAGAGCGCGCAAACTTCGCAAACTGCACCTGATCGAGCAGAACCAGATGCGGCTCAACAGCAGCAAAAAACAGAAGTTGCACCAACCAAGTCATCAAATGGAACAACTGCAGTTTCAAACGAGTTTGCGCAGGAAAAGTGGGGCGAAGTTTTAGAAGCGTTGATGACCATCAAAAAACCAGCTGCGATACTCATCAAGGGGCAAGGTAAATTCTTGAAGATTGATTCGGGTGTACTTTTGGTTGCATTTGAAAATCCGCGCTTCGTTGAAACTTTTGAGCGTTCGCAGTATGCGGGTTTTACCTCACAAGCAGCGAGAGAGGTGTTCGGAACTTCCATAAGTGTGCGCGCAGTTGCAATTTCTGAAAAGTCTACAACTGGTTCGAATGATGTTCCTAAAATCAAACAGGAACCTGCACAAATTCAGCAGAAAAGTACGGAGGCAGAAAGTACCGAGGTAGATGACGCGAAGGAACAGCCATCAGGTGCGGAAGTGGAAAGTGCAAAAGTAGATGACGAGGAAGTAGTTAGTGCGACTTCAGTTTCCGTAGCGGATGACCCGTTCTCATCACTGAAGGAGATGCTTGGTGCCACAGAAGTTGAAAATACACTGGAGAGTGCCGAAGATGTATGAAGAGGTTGTTGAGCAGCTAATTCACCAGCTTGAAAGACTGCCTGGAATTGGTCCCAAATCTGCAATGCGATTGGCGTTATTCATCTTGGAATCTGAGGATAATTACGCATCTGAACTCGCAAAAATCATTGAACTTGCTAAGAAAACTATTAGATTTTGTGAGGTGTGCGGGAATATTTCAGGTCACGCACTTTGCTCGATCTGTTCAAATTCGAACAGGTTGTCAAGCATAATTTGTGTGGTAGAAGAACCAAAAGATTTGATTGCAGTTGAGAAAACTTGCGAATTTTTGGGCACATATCATGTACTCGGAGGAAACTTGAACCCGATTGAGGGGGTTGGACCGAATGAACTTCGTATTCGATCTTTACTTGAACGACTCAGCAACAAAAAAGTTGAGGAAGTGATACTTGCAACAAATCCGAATATTGAAGGTGAAGCAACTGCCTCGTATTTGGCGCGCCTGATCAAACCTATTGGAGTAAAAGTGTCAAGAATTGCCACTGGACTACCGCTGGGTGCCGATCTTGAGTTCGCCGACGAAATGACATTGGGACAAGCATTAACATTAAGAAGAGAGATGAATTAACATGGGAAATAACACTTCAATTGAAGACGTCAAATCAAAACTACGATCTGAAATCCTTGAGCGGCGCAAACTCAACTCGAAAGCTCAAAGACTAGAGTATGGGTCACTAATTTGTGAAGTCGCACTACTGCTCGATGAAATTGCTAATGCCAATGTACTAGCACTTTACGTTTCTACTGAGTTTGAACCAGGTACAGAAAAGTTGTTGCAGATATTAAAACTGCGCAATAAAACAATTCTACTGCCTGTTCTTGGAGAAAGCTTAACGCGTGGATGGGCAAGATATTCATCGCGCGAGGACCTGGTAATTCGCAAACTTGGACGTCCGCCGGAGCCCAGTTCACTTAATCTTGGAGAAGAGGCGCTCAGGAGTGCAGATGTTCTACTAGTTCCCGCGCTCGGTGTTGACACGAGCGGCACGCGCATTGGATACGGGGGTGGCTGGTATGATCGAGCACTTCTATCCAAAAAGGATGATGCAAAAATCTTCGCACTAGTATTCAGCAGTGAGGTATTTGATGCTAAAACCAATCCACTTCCGCACGAGGCACATGATGTAAAAGTTAACGGTTATATTACCGAGAAAGAGTTCGTCAGGATTAAGAGTTAGCACTCAACAAGTTTTAGGTTTTTACTCTTCTGTAGGTACTCCAACGCATCACCAGCCGTAACAGCGCTACCAGTTATTAAAACTGCGACTTTTGCATCGTGCATGTCATCAACTAAGTCAAGTGCAAAATCGACTGCGTGTTTAAGGTTACTCTTCTTATGCACATCACTGGAATCAAAGTGCTTCAGCGCGAGTTGTTGTAGTTGCTTCGCCGAACATGACCGCTCTGACGAGTTCTTGGTGACAACAACGCAGTCAAACAAGTCCTCATAAAATTCGAACATCTTCTCCGCGTCCTTGTCCGCTAATATTCCAACGACACCAATGATGTGGTCGAACTCAAAAGTTGCATGAAATGAATTCACCATGACTTTTGCACCTTGAGGATTATGAGAAACATCAACAACTATCAGCGGCTCAAAACTCAAGACCTGCAATCGTCCTGGTGAGGTGACTCCTTGTAGTGCATCTTTAAGCGGTCCATACTCCAGCATACGCCCATCTTGTGCAATGAGTTCTTCAGCTGCCAGAATTGAAAGTGCCGCATTTGATACCTGGTAATCCCCCAGTAAGTTCAGGTACAAGTTCTCATATACGCCGCGAGTTGTGCGGATGTTCATGATTTCACCAAGTGAATTTTGTGCAACTGCTGAATCATCAAGTGCTTCAAAATCTCTATTCTGCAAGAAAACTGCGCGAATCTCCTGTTTTTCCGCTTCATCAAGTAAAACTTCCTCAGCAGCTTGCACTTGCTTGGCCACAATTACTGCATCTGCATTTTTGATAATACCAGCCTTTTCGAAGGCGATTTGCGTCAACTGACTACCTAAATACTGCGTGTGGTCATAATCTATTGAGGTGATTATGCAGATACTTGAATTAAGTACATTAGTTGCATCAAAACGACCTCCCAGACCAACTTCAACAACTGCGAAGTGTACATTTTCAGTAGCAAATGCAAATACAGCCATAACAGTAAGTAGTTCAAAAAAGTTTAAAGTACCAGCGTGCTCTCCATTTTCTGCGAGTTCTTCCTCGTATTCTTCAACAATTGGAATAATCTGCTTGTAGATTTTCACAAACTGCTTCTTAGAGATTGGATTACCGTTCACCGAGATGCGTTCAGTTATTGATATAAGGTGCGGAGAAGTGTAGAGCCCAGTTCTAAAACCAAAAGATCGCAAAATACTCTCCAAAATACGCGCAGTTGAAGTTTTACCATTAGTTCCAGCAATTATGACTGACTTGAACGAGGAATCCGGATCGCCAAGTCTGTGCAGAACCTCTCGTATTCGAAGGAGCGAGAGTTTCGGTTGATCATAGTGCGCTCCTCGTAGTAAAATTTTCGAATAGATCTGCTTGAACTTCATCTAATTCTCCAAGTGCTCCAAAAACACTGCTCCAAGTGGCGGCACCCTCAAGACCGCAGAATACGGGCGGTTTGTCCACTCGATTTCCTCAGCAACTATATTGCCGTGTGCATCACCAGGATTGGTGACCCCAGAACCTGCATATTTCAGGTCATCGGTATTCAGGACCTCTCTATAACGACCGCCTCCAGGTAGTGCCAGGCGGTAGTCTTCAAGCGGAGTTCCTACAAAATTTGCAACAACCACGATTACTTGACCTGCAGAATTCTTGCGCACAAAACTGATGATTGACCGAGACCAGTCGTCTGAATCAATCCACTCAAAACCTGCACTTGTGTTGTCTAGTTCGTGCAGCTGGGGCTTCTGCAAGTATAGCGCATTCAGGTCCTTGACCAATTCTTGAACTCCTTTGTGTCCAGGGTCCCGCAAAGCGCCCCAGTCAATTGAGCTATCCGCACCTGCCCATTCATACCACTGAGCAAACTCTGTGCCCATGAAGATCAACTGCTTGCCTGGGTGCGCCCACTGGTATGCTAACAACAACCTGATATTTGCTAGTTTTTGCCACAAATCACCAGGCAACTTACCAATAATTGAACCTTTGCCATGAACTACTTCGTCGTGCGAGAGCGGTAAAATGTAGTTTTCAGAATATGCATACACCATGGAAAATGTCAACTCACCATGATGGTAAGACCTGTGAATCGGATCGTGTTCAATGTAGCGAAGTGTGTCATTCATCCAGCCCATATTCCACTTGAGCCCAAAGCCCAAACCACCAGTACTAGTTGGCGCAGTAACACCAGTAAATGCAGTAGATTCTTCCGCAATCATCATAATACCTGGATAACGTTTATATACAGTCGCATTCACTTCTTTTATAAACTCTATTGCCTCCAAATTCTCGCGGCCGCCATACCGATTGGGCGCCCAAGTGCCCTTATCTCTACTGTAGTCCAAATACAGCATTGAAGCAACCGCATCAACTCTTAGTGCATCCACATGAAATTCTTCGAACCAGTAGCACGCATTAGCAACTAGAAAGTTCTTTACTTCATAGCGCCCGTAGTTGAAGATATATGTTCCCCAGTCCGGATGTTCACCACGCTTTGGATCCGGATCCTCATACAATGCAGTTCCATCAAAACGTCCTAGTGCGAAACTATCCTTGGGGAAATGTGCGGGAACCCAGTCAAGGATAACGCCAATATTTGCCTTGTGTAGTTCATCCACCAGATAGCGAAATTCATCTGGAGTTCCGAATCTTGAAGTTGGTGCGTAGTAACCAGTAACTTGATACCCCCAAGATGGTGCAAATGGATGTTCAGCAACTGGCATAAATTCAACGTGTGTAAAACCTAGTGCTGAGACGTATTCCACAAGTTCTTTTGCAAGATCCGCATATGACAACCCCTTACGCCACGATCCTAGATGAACTTCATATACAGAACACGGACCAGTGTGCGGATTTTTTGAACCTCTACTTTTCATCCACTCTTCATCTTCCCATAAGTAGTTGGAGTCGAAGATAACTGAAGCGGTGTTCGGAGGAACTTGTGTTGCTTTAGCCAGTGGATCAATTTTGTCAACCCATTCCAACCAGTGAGTTTGTATCTGGAACTTGTAGTTTTGTCCAAGAGTTGCACCAGGGATGAACAGTTCCCAAACACCAGAAGAACCAAGCGAGCGCATTGAGTGCGAGACACCATTCCAGAAGTTGAAGTCACCTACAACTCGAACTGCTTTAGCGTTTGGGGCCCAAACTGAAAATGCGACCCCATGAACGTCTCCAAAATCACTACTGTAGGTTTTGACATTTGCCCCCAAAACGCGCCAAAGTTCTTCGTGGCGCCCCTCTGATATGAGGTGCAGGTCCAATTCGCCCAATGTTGGCCAGAAACGGTAAGGGTCATCAAGTTCAAAAGTTTCGCCGTTCAGTAGTGCAACAACACGATAGTCTGGGATGTTGACTTCACCTAGTGCATCTTTTCCAGCTGGTAGTTTTGCTAGCCAAATTCCGCCATGTTCATGCACTGCCTTGTACACTCCATCAACAGTTCGAATGCTCACTTCTTGAGCAAATGGCCGGTGAACTCTAATGTAAAACGCGCGGCCGTCACCATCTGCATCATCTACAACATGTGGACCTAAAACGGCGTGTGGATCGTAATAGTCACCTGATGCAACAGCACTTAGTGTATTCAAGTCAACATTTCCAGTATCCTTTTTAGTATCCATTTGTGTCTCCTCAGTCCGTTCAAACAATCTACCCAAACTCTAGCAGATGCACCAATAACATGCACATGTATTATACCACAAAAGTTATATTGAACACTAAATCACGCATAAAACATGTGCTATAATGCAGCCATGAGAATTTTGCTAGTTGACAACTACGATTCATTCACCTACAACATATATCAGTACTTGACTGAAGTGGACTGTTCGGTTCTGGTTGTACGCAATGACAAGATTACAATTGACGAGGTAGAAGCACTAAATGCCGATGTTATATTCTTGTCTCCTGGACCTAAGGCGCCGAAAAATGCGGGAATATGCTTGGAAGTTGTTAAGAACTGCTATAGAAAAACGCCAATATTTGGAATTTGCTTAGGACATCAGGCAATTGCGCAAGCTTTTGGCGGAAAAATAGTTCGTGCGAGTTCAATTCTGCATGGAAAAACCTCTCTCATTCATCCGCTGAACGCTGGTGTGATGATGCTTGAAGAACCATTTTGGGCAACAAGATACCACTCGTTAACTGTTGAGAGGCGGACACTTCCGAGCTGCCTGGAAATTACCGCGCAGACGGATGACGGTTGTATTATGGGGTTGAAGCACAAGGATTATGCTGTTGAAGGTGTTCAGTTTCACCCAGAATCCATACTGACTCCGCGCGGGAAACAACTCATCAAGAATTTCTTAAAACAGGTTCCCGCGCAAAAGGACAAGAATTACGTCATCTTCGACAACCTCGTAAGTGCGGCGCGCAGCATGCAAAACGAACAAGATTCTAAAATAGCAGAAAATGCAACCACAAGACAAGTTGTTCAAAAAGTTGGTCAAGGTTTGGGCATGTTCCACTTGTTCAAGGCGCTGAGGTGGCAGTTTGGCGAGGACAAGGTGTGTTTACTAGATTCTGCAAGCGGCCCCAAAGATGACCGGAATGTGAGCATTGTTGGAGTAAATCCGAAGTTCGATTTAGTGGTGAAGCACTCAAAGTTGTACCTAAAAACTCCGCACCTGGAAATTGAGAACGCGTTCAGAAGTGAACTTTCTGATTTATATAACGAAGATGGCTACTTTTTGCTACCTGATGGCAAATTCTCCAACTTCTTCAAACGAGTGCAAGCGATGTTCAGGGCCAAGTCTACTTTGAAGTATTCGAACGGACTGATTGGTATGTTTTCCTACGAGTATCTGCATTATCTTGAAAATATTGAGAGGAAGAATAGGCGAGATATTGAAATTCCGGACCTGCATTTGACCTACTACTCACATATCTTGACAAACGAACTTGATGAAGTGTTTCTGGTTTCGAATCACATAACTACTGATGTTGAACAGCAGACTGATGAACTTGTAGCTTTTATAAAGCGCGCGGATTTTAACAACAGTTTTAGTGAATCTACAAGTGGCACCATCAAGAAGCCTGACAATATCGCAATTTCCACAACTTCCACACATGATGAGTATATAAAAACTGTTGAAATTGCTAAGGACTACATTCGATCCGGCGATGCATTTCAGGTGCAACTTGGAATTAGAAAAACAATGGAAGTAGACATTGATTCACTAGTGCTGTACGAAATGTTGAGGACACAAAATCCTTCACCGTATATGTTTTTCTGGAGTAGAGGCGGTTACACGCTGATTGGAAACAGTCCAGAACTGCAGTTAAAAGTTGTTGATTCTAGTATTCTAATTCGTCCAATTGCAGGCACATCGAAAGGTAAGGGCAAGAATTTTACTGAACGAGAACGAGCCATTCAAGAGCTAAGAAACAGCGAGAAAGAGCAAGCTGAGCATATAATGCTGGTTGATTTGGCGCGCAACGACGTTGGAGTTTGGAGCGAGCCCAGAAGTGTTAAAGTTGATGATTTGATGAGCATTGCGGAGTACTCCCATGTCTTCCACATGGTTTCATCTGTTAGCGGAACACTAGCCAAAGACGCACACTCAATTGATGTGTTTGAGGCGACTTTTCCGGCTGGT
>AXYY01000029.1 GCA_000485475.1 Candidatus Ancillula trichonymphae ImTpAt | reverse complement strand
CCAGTCATCGGCATATCCTTTTACATCTTCTACGATGAAAAACTCAGTATTATCCGCACCAGTATTTTTCACTTTAACATGAACCTTCGTCTTTGTTCCTTTATCATTATTTTCTGTCCAGAAGTGATCAGAGTTCTTACCAGATTTAATATCCTGTTCAGATGTGCGGACGGAGTGTTGGACGCATACGCGCTGTTTAAACCCCTACAACTAGCAATACTGCTAGTGTGCTAATGAATATATTTTTACTATCTTCATAAAAACTCCTTTTATCCAGTTTACAGTTATTTGGATATTATACCACAGTAGAATTAGAATGCCAAGTTTTGGCGTTCAACTTTTTCGCTTTTTGCTTAAAAGTTGCTCAACTCTCTTGAATACAAGGTTGTAGACGTGTAGATTATTAACCCACCCCAATTCATAAGGAAAATTCCTTGTCCAGAATTTGTGCTACAATGTATGTGTGAGTAATGACCAGAAGAGTCCCACCAGTTATTGAACTGAGCGCTGTTAATAAGCGTTTTGATGACCTGCATGTTCTGAAAGATATAAACTTGTCAGTTGAAAAAGGTGAAGTCATTGTTATAATCGGTCCAAGTGGTTCTGGGAAATCAACTCTTTGCCGCACGATCAACCGTCTCGAAGATATAGGTTCTGGGCAGATTTTTACTGATGGTGAAAAACTACCGAAGAGCGGCAGGGAACTTGCGAAGTTGAGGGCGGAAGTTAGCATGGTCTTCCAGTTTTAATCTGTTCTCGCACAAAACTATTTTGCAAAATGTTACTCTAGGCCCGACAGTTGTCTTCAAGAAGGACAAGATTGAGGCGCAGAAAGAAGCGATGGCACTCCTCGAGCGCGTTGGAGTTGCTGAACAAGCAGATAAATATCCTGTTCAGTTATCAGGAGGGCAACAATAGCGCGTTGCGATTGCGAGGGCGTTGGCGATGCACCCCAAGGCAATACCTGTTTGATGAGCCGACTAGTGCGCTAGATCCCGAGATGATAAATGAGGTTCTTGATGTTATACTACAACTAGCAGGCGAGGGCATGACCATGATTGTTGTCACGCACGAGATGGGTTTTGCTCGTCTGGCTGCAGATCGGATAGTCTTCTTCATGGCGGACGGACAGATAATTGAGTCTGCAACACCTTCAGAGTTCTTCGACGCGCCCAAAACTGAAAGAGCGAAGGACTTTTTGAGCAAGATTCTGTCCACTAGATCAGAAAGGAAGTTGTGAAGTTCTTTGCAAGTTATATTCTTGCACTACTAGTCGTTGGCGTAACTACTGGTATGGTGTTTTGTTATAGAATAAGTTTTGTGCAAGGCAATGCAAATACTGCTGTGGGATTTAAATACGACAATTACTGCCATGAACAAAATGGTAAACTAGGAGATTTGAACATTAAACCAGGGACACCTGGACTTTATGGCGGCTCGCAGTTTGGAATATAGCGCGTTTTGAATCCTGAACGGCAAGACCACTTCGCAAATTACCCTCATTACTTCAATAGGCACACTGTCCCAGCATTTACAACTTCGGCAGTTCGGAACTCTTGCGCAATTCGTTGTTGAGCACCCAGAGCACGTAATTAACAGCAGAAGATACATTCCAGTTCCGATGTTCGGCACTAGAATACGAGAGGAAATTTTACTCTTCAACCTGTTCAAAACCCACCACAGAGAGGGCGAAGCTTGTTCACCAATCTACATTCTTTGACTTAGCAGCAACTGACGGTCTGCGTGAGATCGTAAATACTATAAAGATTCGTTCATCGAGTAGATTTCTCAGCTGTACAAACAACGTAGACGTAGAAATTTAGAGGTTCACGAAAAACCGCTGTATGCGCTGAACTCCGCATTATTTCAGGCGTTCAAACCCTGGATACCGTATAAAAATAAAGTGAAACTGTAATAAAGTAAAACCGTTCCTGCAAGGGCTGTTCACCAAGTACTTCTTGGAGCAAGTACGGCGGCCGCCGCTCCACACAGTTCTACTGTACGCCGAGCCGCACCCAGAAGCGCCCGAGTGATGATGAAGTTTCCGCTAGACTCGCACTAGCTAGCCGTTGAGGGGAGTTTGAGACAAGATACGGTGGAGAAGTTCGAGGCCGTGTTGTCCACGCCCCCGAATAAGTCCGTAGCATTTAATTTCAATGTCCGCATATAAACAATAATTGTTCGCTAGTAGTTGGAAATTTGTTGAAAAAAAGCTTTTGCAATGGCTGCACGCGCACAATATACCAGTCATCGATGACCGCTACAGTTTTCCTGATTCTAGTTCATAGAATGACAACTACCCATCTAGGGCCAAGAGAAAATCAGCAACTTGTTCAAAAATTTGCCGCAGAAGTTGATGCAATTGTGGACCGGGGGGCGGGGGGCTACGGAGGTCACAGACTATGAGCCGAATTTTCACTGCCCGCACTGAAGAACTAAACGCACTAGCCTTGCTCAAGGCCGGCCGCGCGAAGATATGCGCGAGAAAGTGCGCCGAACTTGAAAGTTGCGGTTCTGGGCAGTTATTCAACGCAATACATATCATCATGTCTCGAATATCTGCTGAATGACCAATCTGGCGAGCGCGCGCAGGTTTTTGATGGCGAATACGATTCAATTTCGAGCAGCATACTAGACGATAACTCGCAACTGCACGCACCGGAACCAGATATTTTAGTTCTACTACCAGATACAAAGGACATCATGAGTTTTGCGCCGGAGAGTTCGCATCTGGTGCCAAAATTACGCAGCAAGTTGATTGAAGTTATGCAGTTTTACGAGCGGTTGTGGGCGAAAGCACCAGCAAGAAGTATAATTCTACAAGCAAATTTTGTGTTGCAGAATCTGCGAGCGCTTGGAAATCTTGAGGCGAACTACGCGTGGTCAAGCCGCAGTTTCACGGTCGCTGTGAATTTGGAGTTGATGCGTAGACGGCCCCCCCAGCAATGTGTTCTACTACTCGATTTTGAGCAACTTGCAAGCGCAGTTGGAAAAGATAAGTGGTTCGATTATTCCGCATATAATATGTACAAGCATGGTTTTTCACTGGATTTTTTGCCGGAAGTTGTAGATTTGATCAAGCGGTAGATTTAGGCTGCAAGGGACGTTGTGAAGAAGTGTCTAGTTCTAGATTTGGACAACACAATTTGGGGCGGAGTTGTTGGCGATGATGGAGTTGACGGAATTGAATTGGACCCGCACACTCCCGATTGGTGAGAGTTACCGCGCGTTTCAAAAGTACGTGCTTGCGCTGAAAGAGCGCGGCGTTATTCTGGCAGTTTATTCCTGAGTGTTTGGTGGTTGATGTGCCCCGCAGAAGTTGCAGATTACGCACGAGCACTGGACAGTGCCGCACGCCTTCGATTGGCTGCAACTGACGTCTGAAGATTTGAACAGAAGTTCGAGCTACGCTGCCAATTCGGCGCGCGATAACTTAGCTGCAAGTTTCACAAACTACGAGGACTACCTACGCGCGCTGCAAATGCATGCGGATATTGCTGAGATTACGCACAAGCAAGTGGCGCGGTTTTCGTAGTTGATTAACAAATCCAACCAGTTTAATCTGTGAACGACCCCGCTACACGGAGGCAGAAATTGAGGAACTGCTTAAAGATGATGCGGTCAAGTGCATTGGCATTTGTCTAGCTGATAAGTTGTTCAGCGAGTACGGCCTCCTAATAAGTTGCATAATTCTACACAAGGACGCCTCAAAACTATTCGTTGATACTTGGCTGATGAGTTGCAAAGTCCTAAAACGAGGTGTTGAAGATTTGGACTAGAGTATATTGTTCAACTTGCCAAAAGCTGGGGTGTTGAGCAAATTCAGGATGAATATATTCCGCCGAGCAAGAAGAATAAAATGGTGCAGAATTTCTTCTCTGAACTGGGATTTACCAAGACCGCGAAACTACTAATTCGACGCGTTATCAACTGAATATTAGTGATGAATTACAAATGAAGAAGTATTTTATTACAGCAAAAGGCTGCGTTAAACAAGGAGAAAATGAGTACAATTGATAAACTACAAGATATATTCTGCGATGTGTTTGAAGATGATGACATTGAACTGACCAGAAGTATGACCGCTAAAGATATTGAGGACTGGGATTCTTTGATGCACATCCAGTTAATAGTTGCCGCAGAAAAAGGGTTCGACACGAAGTTCTCAATTGCAGAAGTTCTTGCACTGAAAAATGTTGGTGATTTCGTTGATTTGGTTGATAAGAAACTGGAGAAGAATAGTTGCTGTTACTTTTTGCTCAAGGTGTTTCACTCACTAGTCCTGTTTATGCAGGTGTTTTATTGCTCGTGCCCCTGCTATTGAACAACACTCGAAACTGCGGCGATATATTTTCTGGCGCTGAACGCATGCGTAATTCCATTAGCCGCACTCTCCATTGTGCGCGACATTTCTGGTTTTTGGAACCGCTGGCATATTACACTTTCCGCATAGATTAAGAACTACATTTACACACCTGTTTTTAGACGCACAATTGAGGTCAACAAAAAAGCTGCAGTTATCTTGCACTATTATTCGTCGCATTTTTCCTGGCTGGCATTTGGTATGGCTGGCCCAAATTTGAACTACGTGGTTTAACGGCGTTCTACTAGGCGCATCGGCTTCTGCTTCACAATTCTACACAACAACGCTTAAGGGACAAGCTCGGATGAGTCCAGGTACTTGGAGTTTTCAGAAGCGCCCGGGGTTGTGCGGCTACTTGAAACCGTTTGCACATGGATTGTTTCGAGCGCGTGTATAGTTTTGTTGGAATTGATATTATAAGGGAGCCGTTTTAATGCAAGTTGATGATGTAGGACTGAAAAGTTGAAGGTTGTTGGTAAAATACTGTGGATGGGCTTTAAGATGGCGGTTGTAATAATTTCTGTCTACCTTAGCAAACGAAGCCGCGGTTGTGTATGCGGGGTTCTGATGGCAAATGCACCACGAACACTAGAATATGCGGAAATTGAAGTTGGGTAAGTCGCCAAGTTCTCCACCACAATTACTGCTGAAATGGTTGCTCAGTTCGTTAAGATAACTGTGGATTATTCGCCAATACATGTTGATGACGAATGCGCGCAGAAAAGGTACTGCGCGGAGATTTTACATGGCAAAGGTTACTGCTGGTGAAGATTTGGAGGTAAATTGATGAAAAAGGTGTATTTTATCACTGGAGGAACGGCCGAACTGGGGAGTTGAAACGCTCAAAAACCTGTTGGAATCGGAGACAAGCAGCGAAAACTCCAGCAATTCTAGTCACTTCATTATGCACGGGTTTTCTAATTCTGCGGCAGCTGATGAGTTGCAGAAAAAATTACACCCTAATGCCGCAGTTGATTTCGTCTCTGCGGATTTGAATAGTGATGCTGAAATTGACAAACTTTTGGACTACTTGGACGCACTGGGTACACACATTTGCGCTCCAAAGTTACACCTTTCGAAGTTCGTGGAAGTTGAAGTTGCCGATTTCGACATGAATATGCGGATACAAGTGCGTTCTGCTCTTGTAATCGCACAGTTCATCGTAACGCAGATGAGCAAGAAAAATACGGAAGAATTGTCTTTGTCCTGAGCAGTTGCATCTACGGAGGCGAAAAATACATGACCAGTTACCAGACTGCGAAGTTCACACTTCTGGGCTTGATACGTGCACTAGCAGCAGCAGCGAAGTTTGGCAAGAAGAATATAAAAGTCAACGCAGTCGCCCCCTCGATGATAGACACACAGTTCCTCATCAGGTGCCGCATTTGGTCAAGGAACTTGCACGCGAAAAGAGCAGATCGGGCAAACTTTTGAGCTCTACTTTAACGCTGAACAAACTTGCGTGGATGAAAAACGTAACTGTAAGTTTATTATCTTCATCCCATGCGAACTCACCTTCAACTTTTGCTTCACTACTGCTTGTTGACTCAAGTGAAGTAATTTCCGTGCCACTTTCATGAAATCCAATGCTGAACTTTGCTGATGACTTGTAGAAATTCACAGGCACATCGTCATTAGTAATCGGCAAAGAATTGTGCGAGTAGTTGACCTTTTTAAGTCCTGAAAACAGCAAGCCGTCATCATCTGAAGTGGAAGTTCCAAAGTCCCTTTAATACCGCCCAACTCGAAACCGCATGAACCAGTAAGCGCATTCGCCTTGTAATCCGCATCAGCTGAACGTCTGAAGAGTTGCAGCAAAGGTCAAGTCAACGACTGCTGAACCGGAAAGTGTAGTGTGTGGCGTAAACTCCAAAGTTTCGAACTTGTTCGTCGAACTGCTCGGTATACCTTCCACTTTTACATTACCGTCACGCCCTTGCAGAAGTAGAATTTGAAGATAGTATTTGATGCTGTGTATAATTCTGGCGCAACTGTATTGGTCACAGTCGCAGAGTCTTCAACACCAGTATAATCACTAATCTTGTCCGTGTAGTCTGAAGAAAACGTCGAACCAGTAACAACACTACCAGTTTCAGAATCAACAGTTCGTGCAATAACCTCGAAGAGTGGTTTGGCAACAAGTTTTATGCTCAGCACATCGTTCATAAACTCATAACTACTCTACTTATACTACTACTACTACTACTACTACTTTACTACTACCGTCTGCTTCAGTTACTGTAATCTGTCCATTACCATCAAACTTGACCCGAATATTCTCGTCCGCATTTCTCCAAGTGTAGCCCGTTCGGCGTGGAGGTGTGCTTGATGCTGTATTCCTCTGTTGACTTCTGCAGCACTTTGCTAAAACCGTGCTCTCCAACTGTCGCAGAAGTGCCACCAACCTGCAAGTTGTATGTATCAGCAACCGCACTTTTAGTTACCGCGTCCACAGCGCTGATGTTGACAGTATAGTAGTCCGCAGCTGTCGCCACAAACTGCAACGTTAACGTGCTAGTTCCGGAGTCCCACTTCTGTGGTACCCAGGTGGTTTTTTTCCCTCGCCACTAGAATTACTGTCCGTAGATCTTGCCGTAGGTGCTACATTTTCATCAATGTTCCAAATGGCAACTTGTAGACTCACTTCGGACACCTTGTAAAAGTTGTTTCCCACTCCTGCGTTTGTAAACGGACCAGTGGGACCTTCAGTAGGAGCAGTTACCGATTTCTTCGTAATGTCTTGTACTCGATTATTATTGACTACTTCTCCATTGCACCAAAAGTACCTCCAGAAATATGAGTGCGCTGAGCATCGATATTCTCAAGTTGGATGTTGAAGTTCGCGTCATGAAGTTTATACACGAACTTCAAGGTCTTTGTCGCATCGTTGTAAGTTACCACCACATCTGCGCCAAATTCACTACTCCACTCTCCAGAAGACTTATCATTCACCGTAAACCCATGTTCTGTATTATAACTTAACGTGAATTTTTGGGAAGTCCAGTGCGCAAATCATACAGTAGCAAATTGCGCTGCTCCGTTTTGTTCTCGATGGTATAACTGCAATTCACCAGCAAATTACGAACCTCCCGAGCTCCATCAAGTGGAACCACTTCCGCACGCTCCAACTCCAGAAATCAAGTTCACGCTCTTGGCTACTGGAGTGCCCGATTCATCAACAGTTTGAACACTTATGTTGTATTCAGGTTCCGCACTAAAAGTGAGCGTCAAGGTTTGACTACCAGAATTCCAATCCGCAAGTTTGGTGTCAGTAACAAGAGTTCTGCCAGTTGTAGACCCAAAGGAGACTGTGGGGTTTCTAGTTGCTGCATCGAAACTTACTGCGAAATCTCCAGTTGTAAATTTATAGAGTTGTACATCACACACACGCGCATAAACAGCTGAATTGCTGGACTTATCAGCTGAATAGCTCTGGTCCTCGCAAACTGCGGCGCCCGTGACTGAATTCTATGTATTTAACAACTGTTTTGTAGACTGGCTGATAACTGAATGTGACCGTTGAACAACCTACACTAAAAAGTTGCTGTGGAGTCACTCGCGCCCGAAAATGCGCCCGTAGTGGCGTGAAGTCAACCGTTCGAGCAGCCTGCTTATAACCGCTCATGGCATCTGCATGCAGTTGAATTGTACTTCCGCTCAAAGCTGCAAAGGCATGTTGTTCAGCAAAATCCAGCGGTTGATCGCCACTAGTTGCCCTCAAAACACTAGGAGTCGAGCGTAGTTCCGCTAAATGCGTCAACTGTTTTAAGCGCACAAATCTTGATACAAAGGCACAACGTAATAATGCAAAGTGAGCGTGTGGGTGCTTTGATTCCAGGAAGCGGTTGATCTAGGAACCTCGTTGAGCGACTTCTGATTCAGCGTGGGCGCGCGCCCCCATTGTTGTAGTCGAAATGAGATAAACAGGGGCACTTCTAACATCATCAGGAGTGACGACATCATGCGCGTTAGCGCCATCAGGAGGAACAAATGCATAACTTGAGCTGAGCGCAGTCGCACGGAACTGGTAAGAAGCACTTTTAGAACGAGAAACCGCAGTATCAAAGGCCCGACTGAGGCGGAACGTTCCAGGAGCTGCACTAACTTTTTCACTAAAACTACTACTCGAAGTTTGTTCATCAACTACACTGAATGCTGCATCAGTTGTTATCAGCGAATTATCAAGTGCGTTATGAAGTTCAACGATTGTAGAAAAACTGGGGGCGAATTCGAATGGTAGAACTACCAGTTTGTAGACACCAGAGCAACCGCCGCCATCAATAATCTAGTAAATGTCCGTCCAGGATCCTGCTGAATACCCCAAGTCAGACTCATCTTTTGGGTGTCGCATGAAATCCGGCGGTAGTCCACTTCAGTTCATAATCATGCGTGACAACTTTATAACCTGCTGGTGCACTATTCAGCGAAATAACTGAGGAACTAGTGTATAAATGCTCGTGTGCAAAGTGTCGCTTGTGTGCCTGAATCTGCCGCGATGAGTTTTGTTCAGGAGCAACAGTTTCATTACCGTTGATATTTCTGCGGGTTGTTGAAATCGAGTACTCTAGCGCACCAACCTGAAGTGGTGTGCCCGCATGCCCTTTTTTCAAATGCGACTGCGCAACTTCGTAAATGTATTAGAATTGTTATCAAATTCGGATTTAATATCACCAGTGAGCACCCCAAGTTGTCCTGTGTTTTGAACCCTTGAAACTAAAATCAGCAGGCCTAGTGTGTACCCAGACCCCCCCAGGACGAATCGTAATTGTTGCGCTCTTCAGCGCGTTGTACTCAATCACATCAGGAACCACTGACGGTTGCTTATCAGTTGCCGCATCTCGATACTTAACCACATAGTCATAAACTGGGTCTACTTTGAAGTCCAGAACAAAAGTACACTAGCATTAAGAAGTTCAGAAACCGCACTTTGTTCAAGTTGTTCGCACTCAGCGCCCTGACACATTTCAACAACTGGGAGCGAATCATGTTCCTCTTTGAAGTAGACAATATAACTGACCGAGGCACCTGCAGGTCTTTGGTAATACTGAGGTAGTTTCTCTAGAGTAAAACTTATACTTGCAGTAACAAGAAAGGTCAAGATTTCCCTGCACAGCTGCAAGATTTATGCTGCGAGGTGCCACATCAGCACAAAGCGCACCTGTTCGTGTATCTCCAGTCGGCGTAATCTTAACAGTCCCTGCATCTGGAGCAAGTTTGTTTTCGGTCAACGAGTCGTGCAAAGTTGGCAACATTCCGAACTTCACCAAATCGGTAAGTTATTAACAAGGACACCATTGTTAGCTCGTTCTCGCCATCAACCAACTTTTTACTTTCTCCAAGTTTCTCTCTTTATATTACTTGCTATCAAGTTCCTTTTGGGGTTCAGGACTTTCGTTCATGTCAACAGTTTTATTTTAGCAAGAACTTTCATGTCTTCAAGATTTTCCGAACTGGTGGTTTGCGCATCGCTTGAAAGGGAACGCATTGCTTAACGAGTAACTGGTTTTTCGTCTATACTAGGACGCGAAACACTAGATGTGCAGTTTACACTTGTCCGATTTGTCTCAAATGCAA
>AXYY01000028.1 GCA_000485475.1 Candidatus Ancillula trichonymphae ImTpAt | reverse complement strand
ATGGTTACGGTTAACACAGGTGCTCCTTTCCTGCAAAGTGATGGGTGGATGCGTTTTCAGGAGAAGATTGGTAAAACTCTAGTTCGTGGCGGTTTAGATGGCTGGAAGTATGCAGCAATTGTTGAAAAGGGGCGGTTTGGCATTCTAAAAGGTCATGAGTCTATGGTGACGCTACTGTGTGATGGCACCGTCAAGGTTTCTTCGCACGATGAGAATATGCGTACTCAGCTTACAAATGTGAAGGTTGAGGGTGGGTTCTTGAGTTGCTGTGGAGATGAAATCAGCATTGTTACTGATTCGGCGAAAATACTTTAGGGGACTGCAGCATTTTGCCTTATTAAAAGTTTTCATTTTACCTCCTTTCTAATGGGTACCTGAACTTTACGGGTATCCATTTTTTTTATTACGGCATACTACACTACTACTACTACTACTACATGATTATTGGTTCAACTTCAAGCGCTATATTGTAGATTTCTTGCACACGCACAATTATGTGCCTCATTAGCTCGCGAAGTTCTTCTCCACTTTTCTCGTAGTAGGACAACTCAGGATTGATCAGGATTAGTGCGTGCTTCGAGTTGATTCCAGCACCTTTTGAGTACTTTCTGCTAATTCCACTGTGTTGTATTAACCACGCAGCAGATATTTTCACCAAGTTATTACTACCAGGAACTTCGTATATTGGTGCATAATGGGGGAGTAGAATCCGCCCGTTTTCAATTTCGAAGCGGTCTACAACTGGATTTTTGAAGAACGAACCAGCACTTTGTCTATCTGCGTCATCTGCGTTTACTTGACTTGGAGCCAAAACACCATTTTCACTACGGATCTTCAACACTGCATTTCGGAATGTGTCATAATCTACAAGTTCATTTTGTTCAACATCTAGTTCTTTTAGGATTCTGGGGTACTGCACGTTGAAGTGTTCTGCGCCGACCTCTTTTAACTTCGCGTCTAACACAATCCACCTGGGGGAGTAGCCATTTAGAAAACCTATAGACTTCTTGAGCGCTGAATTCCGGTACTCGTAGTTCATCTTGTCCACATTTAACTCCACAATTTCTGCTGTTTTACGATCGAACACCTTGGCTGCAAGGAGATAGTTGGCAATTTCCGCACCGTATGCACCAGCGTTTTGAACAACTGCTCCGCCCAAACTGCCAGGAATTCCAGCGAGGTGCGGTATTCGAAGTTCCTGACAAACCAGGTCAAGTTCCTTTCCAGCACCTCTTGAATACTTCACCACGCAACCCTTGAAGCGTCCATCATGCGGAAGTAGATTACTGCCACCACCAAGTACGAGCAACTTCTTGAAGTGTTTATCTGCACATTTTATCGCATCTATAAAGTCTTTCTCAGAATCTACTTCTATAAACTCATCAATTTCACCACCAACTGCAATAGTTGTTAAATCTGCTAGTTTCATACCGTCAATTTCATCTACAGTTGCTGTATTCACTAGGAGATAAAACTCCCACGAAGGGTAGTAGTGCTCGGTATTTTTCGTTGAAATCTAGCCCATAACCCACAACAAATTTGTTCTCGATCTCGAAACCTAACCACTTCGCTTTAACTCTTGTGTCACTCACACCACTTGGTAACTTTTTCTGCAGTAAAGACAGAACCTCGACAGATCTTGCACCTCGGTTTGCTAAGTTGTTCACTAACCAACCGAGCATTGTTCCAGAATCTATAATATCTTCAACGATAAGCACATCTCTATTGTTTATATCTGTTTTGAGAATCCCTAGCAGAAGCAAACTTTTTCCAGTTTCCGCATTTTTATAATGTTTACTAACCTCATCGACAAGCTCCGAAAGTCTCACATCAATCTGTTCAGCCGTAACAAGTATTTCAGTTATCTGACTGCCAACATCTTCATATCCCATTTAGTTATTGTACCACATTCTTTAACATGGGTCCACTATCCAACCAAAAACGCCGATAATGTATATTATGTCAGAAAAACAAGAAAACAAAAGATAAATAAAGCAACTTCCGTACAAGTTCGTGCAGGTGCAGGTGCTGAAACCCAAAAGATCGCAGAGAATCTACGCAGAATGTTTCCCGTGCATGAAAATATGCTATAATAATGAAGCACGCAAGAATAATGGTTTTAGAGTAGAAAAGGTTACAACTATGACACGCAAAAAACAAGCGATGGACGGCAGCAATACTGCTGCTACACACGTATCGTATGCATTTACTGAATTCGTAGGCATCTTCCCCATTACGTCCTCTCTATGGCTGAGATTGTTGATGAGTGGGCTGCCGGTGGTAGACAAAATCTGTTCGGCAGCAAGATAAAGGTACAAGAAATGCAATCTGAGGCTGGTGCAGCAAGCAGGAACTGTACACGGTGGTGCACTCAAGGTGCTTTAACCACAACAACTTATACCGCATCTCAAGGACTACTCCTCATGATTCCGAATATGTACAAATCGGTGACCACTCAGATGTTATGGCAGCTAGACAGACTGGATTCGCAATGCTTGCAGAGTCATCAGTTCAGGAAATTATGGATTTGTCTGCGGTTGCACACCTGGCTAGTTTCGACAGCAGCGTTCCATTTATCAACTTCTTTGACGGTTTCCGCACCTCGCACGAAATACAGAAGGTTGAGATGATTGACCAAGATGAGCTGCGCCCGCTAATTCCATATGATGCAATCAAGAACTTCAGGAAACGCGCAATGAACCCTGAACACCCCACGATCTCTGGAACTAATCAAAACTCAGACCTTTACTTTCAGCAGAGAGAGACTATTAATGCGCACTACGAGAAGGTCCCTGCAATTGTTAAAAAGTACATGTCCGAAATCAACAAGTTACGCGGAACAGATTACGCGCTTGTCAACTACTACGGCGTAAAAGTAGGGTTCGTAAATATTCACCTGTATCGCCCATTTCCTGCAGAGGACTTTGTTGCTGCACTTCCCAAAACCGTCAAGTCAATTGCGGTTCTTGACCGAACAAAGGAACCAGGTGTGCAAGGTGATCCCCTGCTGCTTGATGTCCAGTCGGCGCTGTTTGAGTCGGAATATAATGGAGAAGTTACTGTTACCGGTGGTCGTTATGGCATCGGCTCAAAGGACTTCGTTCCCAATCAGGTCATTGCAGTTTTCAATGAGTTGAAGAAGCCATACACAGATCAGAAGAAACGTTTCACAGTTGGCATAAAAGATGACATCACGGGTACTTCACTTGAACAACTTGGCGAGTCGTTGGATTTTACAGAAAGTAGCACGTTTCAGGGCGAATTCTGGGGCTTCGGTTCTGACGGAACAGTTGGTGCGAATAAAAGTGCAATTAAGCTAATTGGTAACCATACGGACAAGTATGTGCAGGGATATTTTGCCTACGACTCCAAGAAATCTGGCGGTTTAACGGTCTCGCACCTGCGTTTTGGTGACAAGCCGATAACATCAACTTATTTAATAACTGCATCTGATTTCACTTCATGTTCAACACAAGCGTATGTCAAGCAATATCCAGTTGTTCAAGGGCTCAAAAAAGGTGGTGTATTCCTACTGAATACGGTCTGGAATGATGACGGTCTGGAGGAACGGTTGTGCCCAATTCGATGAAATGCTACATAGCTGATCTAGGTGGGCGCACGAACACCGCAATACAAACCGCGTTCTTTAAGTTGAGTCCAGATATTATGCCGTTTACTAGAGCAGTTAAACTTCTAAAGGAAGATGCACACAAGTCTTATGCGAAGAAGTCGATGGCGATTGTTGAGAAAAACCAGGTAGCGATTGATTCTGTTGCGAACAACGATGAAGTGCTGCACCTCGTAAGAGTGCCGGACAGTTGGAAAACACTTGAAATTACTAGTGATCTGAGATTCTTTGGTACTCCGAATACTCCAGGAGTTGATAATTCCAAGTTCGTGCAGAATATCTTGACGCCACTCACGCATCAAGAGGGCGACAACTTGAGCGTTAAGGATCTAATGGACAACGGTATGCTCGATGGGTGGTGGTCAATGCCCCTGGGAACTGCAGCAGTTAAGAAGCGCGCGGTTGCAACGCATGTGAACAGTTCCAAGTGCATAGGCTGTAATGAATGCGCGTTCGTGTGCCCGCACGCTGCAATTAGACCAATTCTGGTTGATGAGGCGGAACTACGAGACGCACCAGAGGGTTTCATCACCTCAGCAATCCGCGGCACTGATGGCTTGAACTACCGCATTCAGGTGTCCATTATTAAAGACTGCACCGGTTGCGGACTTTGCCTGCAGGCTTGTCCGGTGAACCTCAAAAATCCAACTGATGAAGACAGACCCCTGAAAGCTGCCAGCTTCAAGAATCAAACCAAGGAGCTTGTTAACTGGGCGTTCGCAATGACGCTAAAAAAGAAACTGAACCCAACAAGAGTCAACACAGTTCGTGGCTCGCAGTTCGAAAAACCACTACTGGAATTTTCTGGTGCATGTGCTGGTTGTGGTGAAACTCCATATGTGAAACTGTTAACGTTAACCCAACTCTTCAGTGACCGCATGACAATTGCGAATGCAACTGGTTGTTCGTCAATTTGGGGTGCGGCAGTTCCAGCAGCGCCATTTACGACCAACGAGAAAGGTTTCGGTCCAGCGTGGTCAAATTCACTGTTCGAGGACAATGCAGAATTTGGACTTGGCATACACTTAGCGAACAAGATTAAGCGAACTGAACTACTTCAATTGGCAAAAGATGTCCTCCGTAAACGAGCAGAAGCACTTAAAACTGAACTTGAAGTTGCAGGTGCTCAAAATGCAACAGATCCAGTCATCAAAGAACTCTGGGAGGGGCGCGAGCTGTTCGCAAAACCCAGCAGTACCTGGATTGTTGGCGGTGATGGTTGGGGTTATGACATCGGGTACGGCGGTGTGGATCATATGCTTGCAAGTGGTGAAGATGTCAACATTTTGGTCGTGGATAACGAAGTCTACTCAAAATACCGGCGGTCAAGCGTCCAAAGCGACTCCAGCGGTTACAATCGCCAAGTTCGCAGCAAGTGGAAAGATCGGCGGAAAGAAGGACCTGTGGGCGCTATGGCAATCACGTATGGTGATGTTTACGTGGCTCGAATCGCATCTGGTGCGAATTCTGCACAGACACTGAAGGCGCTCAAGGAAGCTGAAACATTCAACGGCCCCTCGCTAATTATTGCCTACTACACGCCGTGCATCAACCACGGTCTGGCGTGCGGCATGCATCTGACACTTCAAGAAACTAAAGAAGTAGTAGATTCTGGTTATTGGTCACATTGTACCGCTACGATCCGCGCCTGCAATTTACTGGTAAAAATCCCTTCCAGTTACTTTAAGAAATCTGATTTTAACAAAACCAAGGAGTTCATGTTGAAACAGAATATATTTTCTTCACTACAACGAATTTATGGTGAAAATGCCGATAAGCTGCATGACAAAACAGTTGAAGATGCGAGAACTCGTTTTAACCGTTATGCTAAATTAGGAGGTATAAACATTGACAAAATTAGGAGGTATAAACATTGACAAATAGAAAAGTGTCTGACTTCGCATGGGGGTTCGGACTAATTACGAATTACCTGGATGATGACGGCACTAATGTTGTGCTGGATTCCTGGTTCCCAAAAGCCCACACCGGAAACCATGAGGAACTGGAAAGTGCTACTAAAGAAACACAAGAACCTGAAATGGCGCGAAAACTGCTGAAAATTGCTGAGGCTGATGCAACGGCTAAGACTCGAGGAGTTGTGCGTGAGGTCCGTTTTGTGAGCACCAACTTGAAAACTGCGCCTGAAAATGCGGAGAGTGTGTATCTGCGTCTGCACGCACTTTCTATGCGACTGGTCAAGCCAAACACCATCAACCTGGATGGGCTTTTCGCGCTGCTAGAAAATGTTGTTTGGACAAATTTCGGCCCCTGCTCCCCCAAGAACTTCGACGAAACTAGACTGGGACTTGCTGAGCAAAACAGCGAGAAGTTTGGTGCAGGCGTTAACGTAATCTCGGTGGATAAAATACCGCGCATGGTGGACTACGTTGTTCCTAGTGGAGTTCGTGTTGCGGATACTAACCGCGTCAGATTAGGTGCACATCTAGCTCCGGGAACTACTGTTATGCACGAGGGGTTCGTAAATTTCAACGCTGGCACAATCGGGACCTCAATGGTTGAAGGTCGCATATCACAGGGAGTTGTGGTTGGTGACGGTTCAGATATTGGCGGCGGTGCTTCAATTATGGGCACGCTCTCTGGCGGTGGAAAACATGTCATCTCAATCGGTAGACGATCCTTGTTGGGTGCGAATGCTGGAATTGGCATCTCGCTGGGTGATGATTGCATTGTGGAAGCTGGACTCTACATCACCGCTGGAACAAAAATTCTACTAGATGACGAAATCCGCAAGGGTAAGGAACTCTCTGGGGCAAATGGACTGCTGTTTAGGCGCAACTCGCAGAGTGGAGCCATTGAAGCAATTCTTCGCGCGCATAAACCTGGAGTTGAATTAAATTCCGCGCTGCACACAAACTAGACTTGCATTATTCTGCCGCGCGGCTGTTCCAGAGTGCAGTGTAGTTTAGTCCGATTTGCTGAGTCAACTTCCTGAGAGTATGAGGAGACGCACCAACAACACTGTGGTAATCACCACTAATTGACTCAATGAAGGCACTTCCTAGCGAATCAATTGTGAAACTACCAGCAACCTCTAACGGTTCAGTTGTGTTAACGTATGCCTCAATTTCCTCTTGACAAATGTGTGCGAAGTTAATTTGCGTACTGGTGACCTCATGGCGTTCAACGACTCCTCGAAAGTGTGCGTGTGCTAGAATTGCATGATGTCCAGTGTGAAGTTGTCCGCTCTTACCGCTCATCTGCTTAATGCGCTCAATAGCAATCAGTTTTTCGTGCGGCTTGCCCCAAATGTTCCCTTGAAACTCATATAGCGAATCCAGCCCAAGAATCAAAATGTCCTCATCTGAACTGTTGTAATTATTCTTGACAAGTTTATTCAAAACCGCCCTTGCCTTCGCCTTCGCCAAAAGAGCAACTTCTGAAACTGCATTACGCACGAACTCTGCGGGCATTGAACCAATAACCGCATCCTCATCAACAGCTGACACCAAAACTTCTGGATTCAAACCTGCTTCTCGCAGTAACTTCAATCTCACTGGAGACTTCGACGCCAGAATGAACCGAATGGAATCCGCGCGCGCACCGAACTGCTCAGGCAATTCTAGCGCCCTCTTTTTTGAGAACCTCTTTGGCTTGCTCAAGTTGATTTGGAGCAACCTGCGCACTAAGTTCTGATAAAAATACAACACTAGGGAATTTCTTGGACCTCACGAGTTCTTGAACGCCAACAACCATTCCTCCTTGTGCAAGTGTCCCGCAGACGAATACGTGCTTTATGCGAGCGCGCCGCATATTTTCTACAAGTTCAACTGGGACCGTCTTTTTTCTTTTTTTGTTCATTACAACACCGTTGAAGATGGATGGTTCACTTGAGTCTTCGGCATTCACGAAGACTTCCTCAAGTCCAAGATCGTTCAAGTTGTTGATTATTTCAGGAACCAGTTCAGACTCGTTGTTGGTTAGAAGACCTTTTGTAACGAATATGCGCTTGAATTTCTTCGCATGCTGTTTGAGATAATTGTCCAGCTTTGCCGAAATCTCCGAATGGTCACCCTTCAAGTTCTTCTGCATATCCACAACTATGAGCGCTCTATTTCCGCGAATTAGCTTAACTACTGCTAAAAGTAACACAAACAGAACTAGCAAAAGAACCACAACACTAGCAATTTTCACCTGCCTGCCCCACTTGTCAAGAAACTTTTCCAGCGCAGATTTTGGCACTGAGTAAACTTGAACCGCATTTAATGCAACACCATTTGATGCAACTGTCGAACTAGGCTCGTTCTTATCAGTTAAATTGATAACTTCTGAGTTGACAATGTGCGCATTTGAGCCAAGTTTTATACTTCCAGTATTATTTCGAACCTCGCCCCTCGTTTGAATCTCACCATTTTCGTTGAGATACGGAACTTCTAGTTTCTGCATGTCACCACTACTCTTGGTCTTATCGTTCACCTCATCGCTGGTAACTTCATCGTCATCGTCCTTGTGCCCGTTTTGAGCGGTGGACTGTTGCGTAGACTTTTTAACAGTACTCACTGGAATATAGCCGAAAGTTGGACCACCAGAACTTATCGCAAACCCTTGATTCGAACTACTACTCGCATTTACTTTACCGCCGTTAAAGATATTAAGATACAAATCCGCACCTGCATGAACTCCAGAACCCTTAACAGTAGTTTCGCCGAAGACTTGCGGAGAATCAGCGGTTTTCGAAGCAGTAACCTCAGTTAAATCCGCAACTGTCATACTCTCACCAGAAGAAATTCCGCTAACTGCACCAGAACTAGTGATGTTTGAACTTCCTAAAAAGCTGACCGTTCCAGTTGCATTAACTCCATACTCACCGCCAGTTGCACTAACTGATGAATCGGAAACTGAAAGTGCACCGACTATTCCAACTGCATTTGCTGAACTTGAAGTCGCAGAAAAGCTGCTGTTTTGTGAAAGTGCAAGATTTGCAACTTGAACCGCATCTGCACGCCCCGATGCTTCCACGCTCGCAGAAGTGATGTTGATATTGCCAGAATCGTTGACCGTCGGATAAAGAGTTGTAATTCCAACTGTTCCTTGCCCATGGATTGCAGTTGTATCCCCCACCACGCCCTTCGCTCTGATGTCCGACTTCCAATTAGTTGCAATACCATATGTTGTTGCTAAATCATCAGAATTAGTTGCCTTACCCTCCAGTGTCGCACCATTTTCTACAAGAATTCCATGCGCTAGAACACCAATACCGCTGGAGCCAGTTGCAGTTCCTGAAACCTTTGAGTTGTTGGTTGTCTCAAGTTTCCCCATGACGACAATCCCATGACTTTCGCTAGTTGATGAAAATGAAGCACCATCCACAACCTTAACTGCCTCCGCACTCACACCTGAGCCAGTTTCTGAAACCGCTGTTAATTCAGCATGTCCCTGCATATTGAGCGTCGCATCTTTGCTGGATGATGTCAACGTAACCGCATCTGAATGTGCTTCAACAGAAAGTTTTGCGCCATCCTTGATGAGTAGATTCGCAGCAGCAACTCCATTATTGCTGGACTTAATCGCAAGTGAACCAGTAGTTAATGTTAAGTTGTTCACCCCCGAAATAGAAGTGATATTCTTGACAGAGGAACTGTCAACTGTAAAGTCACCGCCATCAACAGAAAAATCCAGATTCGAACCAGTTTTGGACAAAATCGCTCCAATTCTCGCAGTTTTCTGGACCTTGATTGTTGCGTCACCTGCGAAATTAGCAACCAAATTTGGTGCCTCAACTTCACTAAAAACTATGCTGATAGAAGACGCACCATTCTCGCTCGCAGATTTCACATACTTGACCGAACCACTATTAGTGCTCGCATCGTCCAGTTGTAAAGTTCTAGTCTTGTTATACTTGTTATACTTGTTATACTTGTTATACTTGTTATACTTGTTCGTCTTCTTGTTATACTTGTTCGTCTTCTTGTTATACTTGTTCGTCTTCTTGTTATACTTGTTCGTCTTTGTCGGCTGCGGAATTGGACACTCGGTGTTGATAGCACTCAGCGTGCAAAATGGCTCCTCCCCCAGTGACAATTCTACACTTGTTTCATCTGCTGCCCACGCACGGTCCACGTAGTGCAAAGTAACAGGAAAAGTGAACGCCAAGAGCCCCAAAACACAAACTAGAGCAATACTAGTAGTAGTATTCCGTAGGCGTGTGGCAATATGCATTCTAAAACTACTAGCGACGAATTCCAAGCTTCTTGATTATTGCACGGTACCTGTCAATGTCCACGCGAGTTAGGTAATCTAGTAACCTGCGCCTTTTACCAACGAGTAGCAACAAACCACGTCTTGAATGATAATCGTGTTTATGCACTTTCAGGTGCTCAGTCAACTCCTTAATTCTCTCAGTAAGTAGTGCAACCTGCACCTCAGGCGAACCTGTGTCATTCGCAGTAACCGCATTATCCTTAATAATTTCTTGCTTCTTTTGTGCTACCAGTGACATATTTCCACCTTTCTACTCACTGCTGGTTGCCCAATTCTTGTAACTGAGCACACTTGAACCAAGTCGATATACGACCAAACCCACGCTAGTATAGCACATCAGTGGACCTTTGTCAAGTACTTCGTCTAGTTTGATAAACTGCAAGTTGTATGATATAATGTTTGATAAACTGCAAGTTGTATGATATAATGAAAGGTAGTGTAAAAGAAGGTGTAATGTTCATTGGAAAGTACAATAGAACTGTCATAATAACTTATATTGGCGTTGCTGCTGGTATAGTGGGTAGTTTTTTGGTAACCGTTTTAAATCTGCCCAAGTGTGCGCTAGTCTGCTTAATTGTTGCCGGTGTTTGCGATTTATTTGACGGTGCATTCGCTAGAGGTTGTGAACGAACTGAAGAGGAAGAGGCGTTTGGCGTCCAGATCGATTCGCTTTCGGACATGATTAACTTCGTCATGCTGCCAATTTGCATATTCTACTCACTAGGGCTAACTTGCTGGTATCACCTCATCTTCTACGTGGCATTTGCTCTAGCGGCCGTTATCAGACTTGCATACTTCAATGTCGTGGTGAACGCAAACAACAATCAGGTCGTTAAGTATTATGAGGGAATTCCGGTAACGAGCACAGCTATAATTGTACCCGTATTATGGCTATTTTCGCAGTTTCTACCGCTTGCAGCAGCATGGGCACTTTTCACCGTTGCCATTATTTTAATTCCACTACTTTTTATTCTAAACATCAAAATACCCAAGCCCAAGGGGTTACTCTTCTACATAATTATGCCAGTTCTAGCACTTATCTGTACGGTTCTATTACTACTCGTTGGAATTTAGCGTGACAACAGTTTTCGACCGCGCAAGAGGTGTAGAATATCAGGAAAATCAAATGGGATCTAGTGGATTAGTTTTTCTGTACAATACAATTCTTGGCCGTCTTATATGCAAGTTGTTGTTGCAGCGCCCATGTTCAAGACTGGCAGAAAAGTACAACTCCAGCAAGTTGTCAAGTAGAAAGATTAAACCGTTCATCAACAGATACAACATCAATATGCGAGACTTCGAAGAAATCTCATACAGTTCATTTCAGGCGTTTTTCACTAGAAGGGTAACTGACGAGGCGCGCAGAATAAGTAGTTCGAAGACTGACCTAATTGCATCAGCGGACTCAAAACTGTTGGTGTATAAAATTGATGAGAATGCGTCGACTAGTCTTGGATTGAAGATCAAGGGAAGTTCATATACAATTAAAGAACTGATTGAAGATGACGCACTCGCTAAAAACTTCAAGAATGGCATTGCACTAGTGTTTAGGTTAACTCCGGACGATTACCACCGCTACATTTTTTTTGATGATGGTGAACAACTCAGGAGCAAGCAAATTGATGGCATTTTGCACACGGTCACCCCAATTGCAACTAGCAAATACAAGGTGTTCAGTCAAAACTACCGAGTTGTGTCCTTACTCAAGACAAAAAACTTCAAGAACGCGGTTCAAGTTGAAGTTGGTGCGCTAATGGTTGGCAAAATCAACAACTTTGCAGTTGATGGTGCCACACATGCATTTTCAAGAGGTCAAGAAAAGGGCTACTTCGAGTTTGGTGGCTCAACGATTATACTACTTCTGCAGGAAAATACCGCTCTAATTGATGAGGACATAATGCAGCTCTCGGGCAGAGGCGTAGAAGTAAAAGTAAAACTGGGAGAAAAGATTGGGGTGAAGTACTAAGGTGGAAGAATACTTAAAAGTTGAAGAAGTGTGCAAAATCTACAAAATGGGCGGGAGATTACTGCGCTGAAACGAGCAACTTTCAGTGTTAAAAAAGGTGAAGTTTGTTGCATCGTTGGATCATCGGAGGCTGGTGAATGTTCTGGGCGGTATGGATAACTTGACTTCAGGAAGAGAATATGGCTTTCTGGTGCGGAAATCTCGAAGTACAATGATTGTCAGTTGACAACGTACTGTAGAAATGACATCGGATTTGTGTTTCAATTCTACAACCTTGTCAGAACTTAACTGCACTCGAAAATATTGAACTAGCGACGCAAATCTGCGAGAACGCCCTGGACAGCGTGCAGACACTAAAAGATGTTGGTGTGGAAAGCCGCATGAACAACTTCCCCGCGCAGCTTTCTTCTGGAGGTGAACAACAACGAGTTGCGATTGCGCGGGCACCTGCGAAGAACCCCAAACTTCTACTGTGCGACGAGCCAACCAGTGCACTTGATTTTGTGACAGGTCGCTCAATATTACAACTGCTGGAGAAAATGAGCAGAAAAGTAGGCATGACTATAATTATAGTGACGCACGACCTCGAGATTTGCAAAATGGCTGACCGCATAATCCGCATAGAGGACGGTGAAGTTGCGTCCATTGAGGTGAACGAGAATCCAGTTGCGGCAGGATAAGGTTGTAGTTGTGAGTAAACTGCTATTAATAACTCTGTGGCAGATTAGGCGAACACTGGGTCGATTCTTGGCAATTTTGTGCATAATTATAACTGGTGTTGCATTTTTCTCAGGTCTAAGCATTTGCCAGAGTTCCATGGTCGCAACCGCTAATGATTATTTGAAGAACCACCATTTTTCGACTACCAGCTTGTGTCTCCACTTGGTTTCAGCGATGATGATGTTGAGGCACTCAGCAAGAAAAAGTACATATTAGGTGCAGATGGCGCACACGTTCAAGATGCGTTCGTGGCTAGTGATGATATTGCGGAACAAGTTCTTCGCATGCAGTCTCTACCAGATAAAACCAATCAACTGGATTTGGTGTCCGGTCAAATGCCGCTGAATGATGACGAGTACGTAATGGATGCAAGGCGTTTTAAGCCAAGTTCAATTGGGAAAAGTATAACCCCATATCTAGTGAAAATACGCCAGAAATTCTGGGCAAGTTCACAAACCGTAAGTTCAAAATAACCGGAACTGTAAATTCACCGCAGTACATAAATGTAGACAGAGGAACAACGAATATGGGTGCGGGACTGGTTGCCAGATTCGTCTTCGTAAAGAGTTAGTAACTTCACGAATT
>AXYY01000027.1 GCA_000485475.1 Candidatus Ancillula trichonymphae ImTpAt | reverse complement strand
CCAGCCATTATTTTTAAGACCATTTTTATTAAGCAGGTGAATCCCGATATGTGCGTAATGGCTGGAGTTAATGTACGCGTAAAGTCTGCAATTTGCTCTCGTTTGAGCAATACCTGTAAGTAGTTCAGATATTCGACTGGTAAATCATTTTGATCGCGCTTCACTGGAAAATCAGTACCTTCGAAACTCTTGCACACATTTTGAAAATCAAGTTGTACGCGTTGCTTACAGCCCAGAATGTACTTGTATGCAATATCATCTTGACTAAAAACTTCTTCAGCAATTTTGCTTGCTGCTTCGTAATCGTATGCCAGAATAAGCTTCTTCAGCATTTGCAACTTCATGATTTTTTCCAGGTTACGAGTTTGTGCTTCTTCCAGCCGATACCCCTCAGTTCTTTGCCCCGTCTTGTCCGGGTCTGGATTTGGCACCTGATACGCTCTTGAGTTGTAGTGACCAATGGCGTGCAAAATATAAAGTGCAGATTTCATTGTAGGAGTACCAGAAGAGAGGTTGAAGAATAATTCCACACCCGGAGTTTTCGCAAGTTCTTCAAGTTCGCTGCTGAAGTCATCGTAAAATGTGTTATACAGGTGAACATCTGATAAATCAGGGCGCTCAATTGACTTGATGGTAATTTCGGGGTACTTTTCGTTTATCCACTCGCCAAGTGTGGGGAAATTAGGTACCATCTCACCAGACAAATAAACTACCACAGTGTCTGGCTTGAGGTGCTTTATGCAGTGCATTAACGGACCATCATCCACATCCTTGCCTATATCTGTTTTACCTACTCTACACTAAACAACACTCGCATGTTCTTCCACCTCCTCAATTTCAAAAGTACATTTCCCCATTTCGTAATACTGCCTGTTGTATTTGGTGATGTGTAAGTTCTTCTGCTCTCTTCCTCTTTGTGGTCGAGCTGCAGCAATGATTACTTTAGTCCAGAAACCTGATCCGGCACCCAAATGTATGGGATCTCTTACTGGATTTAGTTTTCTGTATGTGTTAGTAAAACAGCCTTGATTATTCACAAACCATGTTCGCAAAAATTTATCGAAATACTTTTGGTACATCTCTTTTGCTAACTGCGGGAAAAGTTGGCCAACGGAAGTAGAGAAGAATTTTTCCATATCAATAGTTAAGTCAACTTCAAGTGTTGTGTCTGGTTTTAGGCATTCGCGATAAAGTGGAAGAGGCATTGTGTTCTCAAGCGTCTTGCCAGGTTTTAATTCTATTTTCCGACAGATTACTAGATCATTGGTGTTGAGCGGTGCGAAGTCTGCAACTATCAATCTTGAAAATGCATCTTCACTAGGTTTCTTTTAGTGTGAGATATTCCGTTCCGCGTTGATTGCAAATTAGTGTCCGCAACATTCCTTTTGTTGAACTACCAGGGATATATGGATTACCAAACCCATCCCGAATAAATTGTTCCACTGGTGTCATGTTAGCGCTTTTGTTTATTGGTGTTCTATTACTGCCCGTTCTGAAGAGAAGAATTGGAGCAGAATTTCTGCCTCGCTGATTCATGTTTCTTCCTGGGTTGTTCATGGCTCTAGGGTAGTGACTGGAAAAAACTATCCGCATTTGATGCTCTCGGTGGAATTACGCCCTCTTTCTCATGTTCATCAGTATACATTACCAAATGGAATACTCACCCCGCTGCCGATATGCAGGTCCCTTAGTCACTAGTTTTATTTTGTACCGCTTCAAGAATTCTTTCATCTAGCACCCACCATCTGTCCGTTGCTCTAGCCGTAAAAAAATCGGACGAGCATAGTTTAATACAGCATGTTCATAATCATCCGGTCGCACATCAAAATATAGCACCTGCAAACAGATTCTTGAAGATCGACCCCACCTTGAACTTGTAAAAATCCTGTTTGCGATACGCTCCTTGAGCGCGCTATAACTGCAGACAAAACCACTTGACTTCGTGATCAAATATGTAGCACCATCTAGTGCCCCGCTCAAGTTCATCATCCTCAGGGAAAGCAGCTGTTAATGTCACATATCTCGCACCATCTTGCTGAGGAGCATTCTTCTTGAGCAGTAAATCACCCGCTAAATCTGCCAGATCACCCTTACTACATCTGAATTTTCCCAGACCCGCAGTTCGCTTGCCGCCAATTCCAGAGTACTGCAGACTTTCCAGCAGTTGTTCAAAAGTTGACCCGCGTCACCTTCAGGAAAATGTGCCACAAACCACAAATCAGCATCATCAGCGAACGAGAATATATTCCTACACGATACGGTTCAGAATCTCCGTCAGAACGAGGTACTTGAACTTTTGTATCCACTTGTGCTCCGCCTAACTTCCTGAGATCTCAGCATTTCGCTCAATTCTTCCGGTTTAAGTTTTTCACGTGCGAAGTCATTATATCTACTACTGGGAACAGCTGAAATACTTTTTGCAAATTTGGCGACTTTTCTTCCAGCATTCTCATCAACTAGTTGTATTCTGCGAGCTGCTCTGCCGATCTGGTTCAACGATTGGCTTGGGCAAGTAGAGTTCATCACCAAAATCATTAGATAAGAATGGAAAAGTATCAGTTAGTGCAAAGTCATCGTTAGTAAACAGTTCCTCAAACTCATGCGTTGTTAACCCCAGGTGTTGAGCTTTCAAATATAGTGCAGAAAACAACCGACTTGCTGTAAAGGTTGGTCGAGCATCCTCAAGGTACCCCTCATCAAAAACGCAGTTGAAGTTTAATTTATATAGCTGATAACTCACCGTTCAGTTCCTCATAAAATAAGTGCATCGTCAATTTTACCAACTACTTTTTCCGCAGTTATCTCATCGAACTTGATTTTTCCATATCCGCGAGTCCCCGAACCGCCAAGATAATCGTACTCAAGCAATCTCAGACCCGTAGTAATATTCTTGAAGTCCTCCTTAATCTCATCGTTGTCGACACACTCAACGGTGTCTCCATCTTGTAGACCGGGTTTTACACCAATTTCGTAAACGAGGCTGAATTCAAATTAACTACCAGCAATCACCCGCTCAATTTGGCGCGGAGTTGCTACACCAGATATACGATTGATGCTGTTTTCAAACTTCATCTCAGTCACCTGCTTAGCTCCGCGCTTACCCAGTCTTTCCTTGTTCATATTCTGATAAAATCAGGTCAGAGAATACCAATCTACTGCGCACAATCGGTTCACTTGCACCAAAAGCCGCCTCAACTTATCGTTGTCCTAATTTGGTTGCCCGGCAACTGTCTCGTTCATTGCTCGCGCTAGTAGACTGCGCATCTTGCCCTTAATACTTGAACCTGGAATCACCCCGGGCGGTTTGTCAACGGATCTTTAATGACCAGCGAATCTGTTGCCCCAATTGCAGCAAATGCCGATGAACCACCAAAATATAATATGTAGTCCCGTTTTCAATTCTAAGGTTGTCTTTATTTCTATTTTTGCGTAATTACTCATAACCATTCTCCTACTTACTATCTTTCCCGTCCGCAAACTTAAAATACGCCACTAATGCCTCCATATATCGCGCAAATCTAATCAGCGTTTCCTTTGACTTGACCTGTCTATGACATCAATAGTTGTGATTTTTTACGAAGTCCTTAACACCTGTCTTGTTCGAATTACCATCTCGTCCTGCTTGATAAATCAACTGAACTCTAATGTACTGTAGATCTGAATAAACTCATCAGATAATGGCGTTTTATCTGGCAAAGTCTGCGCGTGGTCATACGATGCACTGGTTAAACTGAGCAAGTTCCTAATCTGAGTTGTGGTTAACACGAGGTCTCGATTATCTCTTTCAAGTTGATCAATTACGCTTTTAGCCATAGTCCACATATTTAGCATCGGTGAACCATTCACTTACTGGAGTTGTCATCATCTTCCTTTTCTTTTGTTGTCCTTGTCACGAATTGTGTAAACATAAAGTTGTAGAGAGAGCAGTTTCCAGTTGCCTGCGGTCCTCAGCACCCTGAAACCACCCGTATAGTTTTTTAGCAAACTCACGAAACTTCTTCATCCTGTTATCATCTTCTGACTTTTCTCGTGGTTCCATGCGGGTGAAGTATGCCCATCTAGCCATCGAAATCTTACCATCAAGAACGCCTGCTTGGCGTATATTTCGCGCTCTTCGTAAATCTCTTGCGGTAATCGCTAATACCCTGTTCTTTTGCCCAGTAATACATTGCACAACCGAATGCGGCAGTCAACTTTAAGTGATCATACAGCGAGATGTCAGAAATCTCGTCAGTATTTGTGGAAGATGGAATATAACTACAAGTCGCCTCAAGAATGTTCAACATGGACGGTAGATATTCCTGAGTGAGCTGAACGTTAACGAGTGCCTGCTCAATCTGGTACTCAATTTGTATGTAGTCAATTCTACGGAAATCGTTTTCTGCCTCAGTTGGAAAATCTAGTTCAGTTTGATCATCTGGAACGATTGGTCTATGGAAGCGTTCTGTCTGGACTTCGCCAAAAACTAGAGAATATATCAGACAAGGTCAGTTTGTTCTTCCAGTTTCCATATCCACCACCATTTTTATCAGCGCTGTCATCTGCGTCAGTAGAAATGTCATCAACATCTTTGTTTTGGTGATCAGTTCCGGCTGCGATGTTATCAGTAATTGCAGTGATATAAACTACTGAATTGTTATCAAGTTCATTGTGGTTCATTTCGCGCGCCATATGATAGCGCACGCACCTGACAATTTTCCTGTATTCATCAGCTTTTTCCTCAAACCATTCCTCAAGTTTCGAAGCGCCATGATGTCCATGTTTCAGCCTCTTGCCACCTGCTCGTCCGGTCACTTTTCCAATGTCGTGCAGTAGACATCCGTAAATTAGACCAACCACTTCTTTTTTCATTCAACTACTCCTCATGTCCTACATTTTATCCAGTGCGCCCATACTTATCGCAGTTTTAATCCCACAACCACTAAACTCTCTGAATTTCAGCAACATAGCCATGTAGTTTATCAGCGTGCGCGGACCGTTAACCCGAAAAGTCATTTCCCCAATACAGCCCCGGTATTTTTACAGCACCGATTTTGTAGTAGGAACTCATAATTTCGTATTGCACTATTTCTGAACTCTTAACCAATTCTTCAAGCAAATTATCGTCTACATCTTTGGCGTTTTCACATATTAAACTGTATTTCATCATCAGGCTTTGAAAAATCAGGTGAACGCTTGGCAATATGGTGTATCTACTGGACTGCTTAAAACTAACAGGTGTAAGAAATCTACAAGTTATACGATTACTGCCCCATTCGCTATAGAACATGTTTGGTAAATTCTTGACCTCAAATGGCTGTACAAGTTTATCGACAATTTCAACTGCGAGTTTTGGCGTCTTCAGGTAGAACCGCTCAAAATTGTCTGATAACAACGGTTTCATGATATGTTCATGCGCTTGATTATTCAGGGGGTATTAATATAATACCCATGTAAATTCATCAGTGTCTGTTCTACGCATGAACATCGAGTAGGGATTAACTTCTTGCTCGTGTAAAAATGTGGCATACTCGCTATTGATCTGCTCCATTAAGACGCCCTGTAAAAATGGAGTTATCAGGTGTACTGACTTGGGGGTACTTTTCAGCTGTTGATTATTGCTACTGTTGTCTTGCAGTTTGGGGAACCGCAGTTTTAGTTCAACGCGCTGAAATGACGCATCAGAAGCAGGAGGCAGACATCATTGCATCATCAACCGCACCGCCAATTGCGTCGGCAGACACTCCACAACGGCACCTCGTAACTGCTGCATCTGGCAGAACCTCAGAACTCGTGCAACCCATTCAAGTTCATCCGTGAACATCTCCATAACTCATAATACGCGCATTGCCACAGTTCCCGCAACTTGTCAACTCAC
>AXYY01000026.1 GCA_000485475.1 Candidatus Ancillula trichonymphae ImTpAt | reverse complement strand
ACCGGAGTACCGGTGTTAAAAATATCCCTGGAAATAAAGCCGCCGGTAGCCAGGTTGTCACTACGTCCGGCGCCATATTCTTTTTGCTGCGTAACAAAGGTGCTTGGATCGATATTGCCTACCGTCGCACCGGCATTGACCGCAATGTTCGTGCCGGCCCGGCCTCTTTTTGTCGTGATCATGATAACGCCGTTCGCGGCGCGTGACCCATAAAGCGCGGTAGCCGCCGCACCTTTCAGAACGTTGATCGATTGAATATCGTCAGGGTTGATATCGGAAGCCGTATTGCCCAGGTCATATCCACCGGTGCTGCCCAGACCGGTAGCTGAGGTACCGCCGGTGTTGGTAGAACTGCCGGGGTTCGTGTTACTACCGGATACCCGGATAGAGTTGTCCAGCGGGGCGCCGTCCACAACGAACAGGGCCTGGTTGTTGTAGCTAAGGGATTTTATCCCGCGGATGACCACGTTCACCGAACCGCCGATCGAGTTGTTCTGGCGGATCTCCAAACCGGAGACCTTACCGGAAAGTCCTCCGGCAATGTTGGAAACCCGGACCTTGTTGGCATCATCACCGCTGATGGTCTGCGCGGCGTAAGGCAGGGTGTTCTTCGAACGCCTGATGCCCAGGGCCGTCACAACCACCTGATCCAGCTCCTTATTCGTCTTCGTGAGCGAGACCACGATGGAAGTTTTCCCTGTCACGTCGACCGTTTTGTCGGCATGACCCAGGGCGGTAATGATCAGGGTGCCTTTTAGGGATGATTTGATGGTGAAGGTCCCGTCCTCTTTGGTGACGGTCCCGCCTTTTGACCCCTGGAAACGCACCGAAGCGCCAGGGATGGGATCGCCATTTTCTTCGAGCACTTTACCGGGGAGATCGATTGTTTGGGCCTTTGCCTTCTGGCAGGGAACGCCTAGAGCCAATGCCGCAATGAGCATAACCAATATGCTTCTCATAGCAGTGTTTTTGTTAGTTGAAATAATTCAGGAGTCCGGCCAAATTTGCCCGAATCCCCGCCGCAGGTGTTTATTGTTTTTACCCGGTATTATCCGGATATTAACATGCGGCACTAACTTTTTGCTTAGTAGGAGTCCAAGAGGGCTGGGTCGCCTCACTCCCTTCGCAGAGCAGCTACGGGGTTACCCATTGCGGCCTTGAGGGCCTGGAAGCTGACGGTAAACAGCGTCAGCCCGATGGCGCCTACGGCCGTCAAAGCGAAGATCCACCAGGAAAGTTCCGCGTGATAAGCGTAATTGCTCAGCCAGGCATGCATGAGCATCCAGGCGATTGGGACACCCGTCAGCAGCGAGATGCCCACCAGCCCGACAAATTCCCGCGACAGGAGATCCCACAGAGACAACACAGATGCGCCTAAGACCTTACGGATGCCCACCTCACGCGTGCGTTGCTCCGCGACAAAGGCGGAAAGACCCAACAGGCCCAGACAGGAGATAAAGATGGCAAGCACCGTGAAGAAGCCCGCCATTTTACTGGTCCTTTCATCGTCGCCAAATTTCCGGGCATAATCCTGGTCGGCGAAGGTGTATTCGAACAGATCTTCAGGGTCATATTTTTTGAAGACGGTCTGGATGGCGGCAAGGGAACTGGAAATGGAAGCCTGTGGTTTCAGGCGAATGTTGATCGTGTTGATCCGCGACCAGGAAAGCGAAGAGGAGAGGTAGAAGATCATGGGGTGGATCGCGTCATAAGGCGTCTGCGAGATCATATCTTTTACAACGCCGATGATGGTATAACGGCCGTTATTGCCCCATTGCACCCCTTCGCCGACGGGGTTGCGAAAACCCATGTATTTTACCGCCGTCTCATTGACGAGGATACTATTGGAGTCCGTTAGGAAATCAGGCCGGAAGTCCCGGCCTTCGGCCAGGGTCCAGCCGTTGACCTTCCCGAAGGCGGCGGTGATCCCATTGGTATTAAACTCTTCCTTCATCGAAGGGTCCTTCCCCTTCCAGGTGAAACCGCTGTTCGTGACCCAGGTGTTGGTAATGCTGCCCTCCGAACCGGCGACGCCATCGATCAACCCGGTCTCCAGCAGCGCGGTGGTCATCGCCTGGGAATGGGTCTTCCAGTCGAGGTTCTGTCGCGGGACAAAAACAAGCCCCGCTCGCTCATAGCCAACGGGCCGGTCCTTTACAAATTGTATCTGCCGCAGGACTACAAGGGTGGCGACGATCAGGATGACGCTGACCGTAAATTGAACCACCACCAGCGTCTTGCGCGGCAGGGCCGCGAGCTTACCTGCTCTAAAGGTCCCTCTCAATACCTTTACAGGGTGGAAGGAAGAGAGATACAAAGCGGGATAGCTGCCGGCCAACAAGCCGGTGATGATCGTAAAACAAAGCCCCGCCAGCCAGAACCCCGGCGATGCATAGGGAATATGCATCTTCTTTCCGGCAAACTCGCTAAAAAAGGGTAGAAGCCCTTGCACGATGGCGATGGAGAAAAGGAAAGAAAAGAAGGCGACTACCAGTGATTCGCTGTAAAATAACCGGATCAACTGCCCCCGCATGGAGCCGACGGCTTTGCGGATACCCACCTCTTTGGCCCGTTTCTCACTACGCGCCGTACTGAGATTCATAAAATTGATACAGGCCAACAGGAGCACAAAGATGCCGATCGTCGCATAAAGGCGGACGTAGGTGATACGGCCGCCAACACTGACACCCTGTTTGAAATCGGAATAGAGCTGCCAGCGATCCATCGGATGAAGAAAAAGCTCGGGGTTGAATCGCCGTTCGTTCGGCGAATAGTCGCGTTTCACCTGCCGGATCGCCTCGGAAGCCTGTTGCATCGAGACATGGTCGTTCAGCTGGACATAAGTGTGAAACCAGCTGTTGCCCCACTGCACCCGGTTGTTGAGGTCCTCCAGCTGGACCAGGAGGGCGAAGGAACAGAGGTAATGGATATCGGCGAAGGCGGA
>AXYY01000025.1 GCA_000485475.1 Candidatus Ancillula trichonymphae ImTpAt | reverse complement strand
ACACATGAGCAAAATACTCAGCACATGTGGAAAACTGGTATGGAACTTCGGCACGTGCAAGTTTAGCAGAATTTCACGAAGTGAAATACCGTTGTAGATTTACATTGTCGTGAACAAAAAATACCGCTACTGTGCTATAATTAGAAGATGTCAACTTTTACTGAATTACATCTACACGTTGAAGGAACTTTGGAGCCTAAGTATCTGGTCAAGTTGCAGGCGAAAAATGCGGATGCACAAACTGAAAACCTTGATGACATCCGCAAGAAGTACTCGTTTAGTAATCTACAAGATTTCCTCAGCTCGTATTATAAGGTCATGCAGATGTTGAGTACTTCAAAGGACTACTCTGAGCTCGCAGATAGATATTTTCAACGAGTCGCATACACAGGTTTGGTGCGTGTAGAAGCATTTTTTGACCCGCAGACGCATGCGGCAAACGGAAACAGTTTTGAACTGGTGTTCAGCGCACTAGCACAAATGCATTTCAGCAAGCTGAGGACAGTGTGGAATTAGCGTGCGCCTGATTTGCTTCAAGCGGAATCGTGAACCAGAAGCTGCACACAAAACACTAGATGAGGCATTTTCATTTCTAGAACGTGCGAGCAACTCCAAACTGCGCCAGCTGTTAATTGGTGTAAGTTTGGATTCTGCAGAAACACCGTTTCCACCCGCTCCTTTTGCTGGTGTGTACGAACGCGCTCGTAATTTCGGCTTGCACCTGGTCGCACATGCTGGTGAAGAGGGAGGTCCGGAAAATATCTGGTCCGCACTTGATGACTTGGGCGCCGAACGCATTGACCATGGTATTCGCGCACTTGAAGATGACGCACTTGTCAAGCGTCTGGAAAAGGATCGCATTCCGTTAACTATTTGTCCACTTTTAAACTACGCACTAAAAGTTGTAGATAGTGAAGAATTTGTAGTGAAAAAAGTTCTGGATTTACTGGACAAGGGCGTTGTGGTTACGATAAACTCTGATGATCCTGCATATTTTGGAGGATATATTGATGACAACTACGAACTGCTCAGGCGTTCAGGCGTGGGTGAAGATGTTGTCAATTTGTTAATGCAGAACTCGTTGAAGGCAGCTTTTTAGTGCGTGTTTTAGTTGGAATGTCTGGTGGAGTTGATTCATCGTTAGCGGCTGCACTTGCGAAGAAAGCTGGACATGAAGTCATGGGCGTTACCATGCAGCTCACCCGCAAAGAACAGTTGAATCTGCCCGGTTTTATCGATCACGGTTCTTTTGAAGAGGCGCACGACGCTGAGCTAGTTGCCCAAAAGATTGGCATTAGGTTCGAGTGCTGGGACATGTCTGAAGTATACAAAGAGCGGGTAGTTATGCACTTTATCCGTGAATATGCACGCGGTAGTACACCCAATCCGTGTGTTGCGTGTAACGAAAATGTTAAATTTGCCGCTCTAGTTGCAAAAGCTCGCAGTTTGGAGTTCGACAAAATCTGCACAGGACATTATGCGCGCGTAATCAACACAGAACTTCACAGAGCAGTAGATTTGCAGAAAGACCAGTCATATTTCGTCGCCTCAATGCTGCCAGAAGTTGTTAAGTACTGCTATTTTCCGCTTGGTGAATTCGCCAACAAGAAGTTGGTGCGTGCGGAAGCCAAAAAGCGCGGATTTGCAACGCACAACAAGAAAGACTCTGCAGATATATGCTTCTTGGAGAAAAAGGCGATGAGGGCGTTTCTGCAAGCAAGTCTCGGGGACAACTACCGCGGAAATATCGTCGATCCGGACGGAAACATACTTGGAGAACATGCGGGTTTCTGGAACTTCACAGTTGGACAACGACAGGGTCTAGACCTAAAAACACCTGCAAAAGACGGGCGCGCGCGGTTCGTAATATCAATAAATCCCAAGACACACGAAGTTGTTGTTGGACCAAAAGAGGCACTTTTGCGAAGGGAGATTCTACTTGAAGATATTCGCATTTTCGACGCATCATTACTGGATAATTCCGCACGAAACAACACACGAACAGTTGAACTACGAGGACAAATTCGCGCACATGGTGAAGCATTACTCGGGGTGCTAGAATTGCAAAACAACAAGGCAAAATTTCGAACAAGTGGTACAACAACCGCATTTGAAGCAGTTGCGCGCGGACAGTCGTTCGTTGGATACGACGCACAAAGCAACTTGCGTGTACTTCTAAAAGCAACAATTCAGAGCTCTTGAGTGTGCAGCAACAGTTTTATCAGTAGTTAGTGCTTGTAGTGGTGATGTAACATCTTGTGTGCATTTTGCGCTCCCAGGTCCTCGCCAAGTGACTTGTACATCGCTAAAACTGCCGCATTTTCATGGCTCATCCTGTGTTTTGCAACCGTTTGGTGCTTATCCTGATGATACAACACCTGTGTGCGCAACTTGCGGATGTCACAATCAGCTGCATCGCCAGCATCTGAAATGTACTTCAATTGCATTTTTGAACTGATGATTGGTTGACCGCCCCCGTTGACGCACCCACCAAAACACGCCATAACTTCAACAAAGTGGTAGTTCTGAAACTCTGAACTTGACTGGAACTTGAAGAAATTAGCCGCACCATTGACAAC
>AXYY01000024.1 GCA_000485475.1 Candidatus Ancillula trichonymphae ImTpAt | reverse complement strand
GCACCTGATTTTTGCCGCACATCTGAATTACGAGGATGTGCACTTTTCTGCGGATTCTTGATTGTATGTGCGCTCACCGCTTCAACTGCTTCAACCGCCCGAGCATTTGCAGCGCGCTCGTCATTGAGGTTGCTGAGTCTTCTTCGAGGGGAACGAGGTGCACGTGCTGGATAAAACGTCGGCGGCTTCAAATCTTCACCATTTGCGTTGTTGTCTTGATTGGTTCGCCCACTGAATTTGTTGTCATTCATACGAGCTTATTATAGCACAGCTTGTGACTTGATGGAAAAATTTTCTGCACTTGCGCAAAATGTCATACTTGTGGTATACTCTTAAACAAGACAGGTAGTGAAGTTTTTATGGTGAAAGGATTACTGTGAGCGAAGTTCGTTTAGAGGATGTTGATGTGCCAAAAGGTATCGATGAAGTTAACAGCATGGTTTCGAAGGCGCTGACTGCGCTGACTGCTTTTGTGGCACTGAATCAGGAGCAGGTTGATTATATTGTGAAGAAAGCTTCTGTTGCGGCACTGAATCAGCATGCGCCACTTGCAAAGTTTGCGGTTGAAGAAACTGATCGTGGACGCATTGAAGACAAGGCAGTTAAGAACATCTTCGCCTGTGAGCATGTGACCAACTACCTCTCCAAGCAGCGAACTGTTGGTGTTATCAACAGAGATCCAATTACTGGGGTTACTGAAATTGCTGATCCGGTTGGCGTCATCGCAGGAATTACTCCAACGACGAACCCCACTTCAACAGCTATTTTCAAGGCGTTGATTGCACTTAAAACTCGTAATTCAATCATATTCGCTTTTCACCCTAGTGCGCAAAATTCTTCTGCAATGGCCGCTCAGATCGTTCGTGATGCCGCTGTCAAAGCAGGTGCGCCTGAAAACTGCATACAGTGGATTGAAACACCATCGCTGCATGCGACTAATGCACTTATGAGCCACCCAGATGTTGCAACTATTTTGGCAACTGGTGGAAATGCGATGGTGAAAGCCGCATACTCTTGTGGAAAACCTGCGCTTGGTGTTGGTGCTGGAAATGTGCCGGCGTATATTGAGAAAACCGCAGATTTGAAGCGCGCAGTCAACGACATCGTAGTCTCGAAGAATTTCGATTATGGCATGATTTGTGCGTCTGAACAAGCAGCGATTGTTGACAACGAGATTTGGGACGACTTCATCGCTGAAGCGAAGAAATTGAAGGTGCACATTTGTAATTCTGATGAAAAGGCCAAACTTGAAGAGTTTATTTTTGGTGTACGTGCTTTCTCAACCAACTGTGGCGGGCGCGTGTTGAATCCAACAGTTGTTGGTAAAAGTCCTCAGTGGATTGCTGAAAATGCTGGTTTCAAAGTTTCTGACGACACCTCCGTTATCTTTGCCGAGATTTCACTGGTTGGTGAAAGTGAGCCCTTGTCGTTTGAGAAACTTAGTCCTGTACTTGCGATAATCCGGGCAACTGATTCTGCTGATGCCTTTGATAAAGCGGAGGCCATGCTTGAAAATGGCGGACTTGGACATTCAGCGTGCATCCATTCTGAAAACAAGCAACTAATTGAGGAGTATGGTGTTCGCGTGAAGGCCGTGCGTATTCTGGCTAATTCACCAACTTCATTGGGCAGTGTGGGTGATATTTACAATGCCATCATTCCGTCGCTGACGCTGGGTTGTGGTTCCTATGGGCATAATTCGGTCTCGAACAACGTTCAAGCAGTAAACTTAATCAACATTAAACGAATCGGCAGGAGGAACAATAACATGCAGTGGTTCAAAATTCCAGCTCGTATTTACTTCGAGCCCAACGCAATACAGTACTTACGCGATATGCGGGAGATTTCTGGTCGTGTTGCAATTGTAACTGATAAGGTCATGAGTGAAATTGGAGTAGTTCAGAAAGTTATTGATCAACTATTCGCTCGTGAAGACGGCAAGTCAATTCGCTACAAGATTATTGATTATGTTGAACCTGAACCTTCAATTGATACTGTCAGGCGTGGAGCCAATGAACTGCGCGAGTTTAATCCAGACACAATAATTGCAGTTGGTGGCGGCTCTCCGATGGATGCGGCGAAGATTATGTGGTTGCTGTTTGAGCATCCAGAAATAGATTTTGCTGATCTACGCGAGAAATTCTTCGATATTAGGAAGCGCGCATTTAGGTTACCGAACCTGGGAAAAGCGCGTCTAGTGTGTATTCCAACAACTTCTGGAACTGGTTCTGAGGTCACACCATTCGCGGTGATTACTGATCATGAAACTGGCTACAAGTATCCGATTGCCGATTATACGATTACCCCGCACGTTGCAATTGTTGACCCAGAATTGGCGCTAACTCAGCCTGTTCGATTGATAACTGATTCTGGTTTTGATGCGTTGACCCACTGTATTGAGAGTTATACATCTACTTACGCGAACGACTTCACTGACGGACTCGCGCTGCACGGGATTCGTTTAATCTGGAACAATTTGGAAACTGCGGTACGAGAAGGTTCGAGCAATCCTAAGGCGATGGAGAAGATGCATAATGCAGCAACTATTGCCGGCATGGCATTTGCGAATGCTTTCTTAGGTATGTGTCATGGTATTGCGCACACTTTAGGCGCACTATTTCATACTGTTCACGGATGCACGAACGCGATTTTACTGCCAAATGTCATCCGCTACAACGGTTCAGATGATGTCAAGCCTACTTCATGGCCTAAGTACGATCACTACACAGCTGGCGAACGGTTCCAGGACATTGCTAAGCAGATCGGCGTGGATTATTCATCACCTAAAGTCGCAGTTGAGGCTGTTGCTTGTGCGGTTGAAGATCTGCGTGCGCGCATTGGTCTTGAGAGTTCATTTCAGGCACTTGGAGTCGATGAGGCGGAGTTTACGAATTCACTTGACCGAATTGCTATGCGCGCATATGAAGACCAGTGTACACCAGCTAATCCGCGCGTTCCGCTACTTGAAGATATAAAAGATGTGGCAGTTTCCGCATATTACGGTGTCTCGATTGCGAAAGGACGTGAAAAGCGCGTGGAGTGGGAGAATTCAGCCAGTAAGTAAGAAAGGTTAGGTAGAATATGTCGGGACATTCCAAGTGGGCGACTACTAAGTACAAAAAAGCCGCTCTTGATTCAAAACGCGGTAAGTTGTTTGCGAAGTTGATTAAAAATATTGAGGTTGCTGCAAAATTGGGTGGTGCGGATCCAAACGGTAATCCAACTTTATTTGATGCAGTTCAAAAAGCGAAGAAGAATTCGGTTCCAATTGATAATATTAACCGCGCAGTCAAGCGTGGTGCGGGACTTGATGGTGACGGCGTTGATTACATGAGTTTGATCTACGAGGGGTACGCACCCGGTGGAATTGCCATAATGATTGAGTGTTTGACTGACAACAAGAATCGTGCGGCATCTGAAGTTCGAACCGCTCTAAGCAAGAATAATGGGCAGTTGGCTGATCCCGGTTCTGTTTCTTACAACTTCGCGCGAAAAGGTGTAGTTATTGTTCCTGCTGATGGGACGACTGAGGAAGCAGTTTTCGAGGCCGTACTTGATGCTGGTGTTGAAGAAGTCAACGAGACTGTTGGTTTTGATGCTGAGGGTGACTCGCAGCCGCAGTTCGAGATTGTGATAGAACCAAACAGTCTTGTTTCCGTTCGAGAAGCACTTCAGGCAGCGAAGATTGACTACAACAGTGCCGATGTGGTGTTTTATCCAGCTGCTCAGGTTGAGGTTGATGAGGTAATTGCTCAGAAAGTTTTGCGAGTGCTTGATGCACTTGAGAATCTTGATGATGTGCAGAATGTCTACTCAAATATGGCGTAACTACTCACTGGTAAAATGAGTGGTAGTACTCGCAAGCATAGCATTGGTCTGGACATCGTTGACGTCCAAGCATTTACTCAGCAGTTGCAGATTCCAGGTTCTAGTTTTCATAATGTGTTTTCGCAACTTGAACTACTTGACGCACGCGAAGTGTCCAGATTGGAGGGCGATCCAGTGCGTGAAGGTACCCATTTGGCGGGAAAATGGGCAGCAAAGGAGGCGTTCGTGAAGGCGTGGTCAAACTTGTTGATTGGTAAACAGCCTCCGATTGAGCGGAATTCACTAGTGTTTGCGGAAGTTCGTGTGCTGAAGGACTTGTATCAGCGCGCGTTCATTGAACTAGTTGGTGTCACTTTGGATAAGTTTGAGTCTAGTTTGTCTGCGAATCTTGCAGTTGATGTTCGAACTGCGAACATTTCAACCTCGATTTCGCACGATGGTGATTATGCAACTGCTGTTTGTTCAATCTTCGTCAATGCTACTGCTGAGTGAAACCGGTTCAAGTCCCCAATGCAACTAGTGCTATGAGCACTGCTGATGTGATGCCAACGACTAGTCCGAATTTCTTCCAGAACTCCTTACCAACTGGTTCCAATTCATCAAGTCCTGGTGCGATGAAGTTGCCCACATCAGCATCCGCATCGTCAACAGTTGTTATGAACTGGCGCGGCGCCTTAATTCTACCAGTTTTAGAGTCCGGCTGAGAAACTTTATACGCACTAACTACTCGCCCTAAATTCTTGTTCATTTCATTTTCCAGCATTAATTTGGTGAATTCTGAGGCTACTACTTGCCTATGCTTATCTCCCACAGTTACAGTATAGCACAATTGGTATAGGTCTCGCACTGACCTGTTGTTTCAACCTACAAGTGCAACGGAGTTCTTAAATATGAACTCGTAGATTATTTCGCAGGACACACACATTTAGGTGTTCTAGTTTTACTCTTCTTG
>AXYY01000023.1 GCA_000485475.1 Candidatus Ancillula trichonymphae ImTpAt | reverse complement strand
GTTCTGGACTGATGGTAGTGCGATTTCGAACTACTTTATGGGCAAGGACAACATTACTTTTCACTCGCAGATTTGGCCCGCAGAACTCTTGGGCTATAGTGGACGGGGGCCTAAGAGGCAAAATACGCATGAGTTCGGTCAGTTGCAGTTGCCAACTGAGGTAGTTTCGAGCGAGTTTTTGAGCATGGAGGGCGAGAAGTTTTCATCATCTAGGGGCGTCGTCATATATGTCAAGGATTTTCTGGATCGTTACCAGGTGGACGCACTGCGCTATTACATAATCGTTGCTGGACCTGAAACTAGCGATTCTGATTTTACTTGGTCCGACTTTTTGTCCAGAACTAATAATGAACTGGTTGCCGCGTGGGGCAACTTGGTGAACCGCGTGGCTAATATGCTTGCCAAGAGCTTCGGAGAAATTCCAGATGTCCAGATTGCTGAACCTGTTGACTTGGAGTTGTTAAAAACTGTTGAAGATGGCTTTGAGGTTGTTGGTAGTCTGATTGAAAAACATCACCAGAAACAAGCGATGTCTCAGTTGATGCATTTAGTTGCCAGTGCGAACTCTTATATTAGCACAACTGAACCGTTTAAACTCAAGGGTGCGGCGCTAGGAGATAAAGAAAAAACTCGCGGAAGGTTGGCGCAGATTCTTCGCACATTGGTGCAGGTTATCGTTGACTTGAACACTATGTTCGCAGTTTTCTTACCGCACTCGTCGAATGCAATTTACAAGATTTTCGGAGGCTCAAAGGGTGTGGATGCAGGAACTGGACCAGAAGTTGCTGCGGTGCTCCCGCATGCGCAGGTTGTTGAAGACCTGGACAATTCAGCGCGTAGTTATCCAATAATCACCGGTAATTATTCAGGTGGTTTGAGCTGGCAGCGTCACGAGGTTGTTGCTGGTACGCCAGTTGAAAAACCTGAGCTGGTGTTCAAGAAGTTGGACGTGAGCATAATTGATGAAGAACTTAGGCGGATACAGGTCTTTAGGAGAGCTGCAGATGAAGTGTAGAATTGAAATTTATGACACCTCACTCAGAGACGGTGCACAGCAGCAGGGCGTGAACTTCTCAGTTGTGGACAAGTTGAAGATTGTTGACTTGTTGTCCTCGTTTGGAATCGGGCACATCGAGGGTGGCTGGCCTGGAGCCATTCCCAAGGACACGGAGCTTTTTGAGCAGTCGCCAGTTCCTCTCTACGCATTTGGAGCAACCAGAAAACCTGGAATTTCTGCGCAGGATGATGAGCAGTTGCGCGGATTATTGCTTGCACTTGAGAGCAATACGCATGAACAACACAAGGGTGTTTGTCTAGTTGCAAAAACTGATATTCTACACGTGAAGTTGGCACTCAGGACCCTGCCCGATGAGAACCTGCAGATGATCGAGGACTCAGTTCAGTTTTTCCGTGCAGCTGGTAGTGATTATGATGTTGTAATAGATGCAGAGCATTACTTCGACGGTTTTGCGCGAGACAAGGAGTATGCAATTGAAGCAGTTGCAACTGCGTTCAAATCTGGTGCAAGGTGCGTAGTTCTTTGTGATACAAACGGTGGTGCAATTCCTAGTGTCATCAGTTCAGTAGTTTCCCAGACAATTCAGGAACTTAGTTCAAACTACAACATTGAAATTTCCACTTCCGCAGGAAATCCGGAGCAGAAAATACTTGGAATTCATGTACATAACGATACTGGTTGTGCAGTTGCAAATACACTGGTTGCAGTTGAGGCGGGTGTTGCACATGTGCAGGGAACTGTTAACGAGTATGGTGAACGCACTGGTAATGCCAATCTTGTGAGTATTATTGCGAACTTGGCGCTAAAACTGGACTGTGAGTTTACGAGCGGAGAAGAAATCAAGCTCGGTAAGTTATACAATTTGGCGCACAATATTGCGGAAATCGCCAACATCAACATAAATGCTAGACAACCGTATGTTGGAGACATTGCGTTTGCGCACAAGGCTGGCCTGCACACTTCAGCGCTAAAAGTAAATCCAGATTTGTATCAACACATCGACCCAAAGGTAGTGGGTAACGACCCTAGAATCATCATCTCGGAGATGGCTGGCCGCTCCTCAATTGAGCTGAAAGCGAACGAACTTGGTTTTGACATTACTGCGCGTAAAGATGTACTGGACGCACTGACTAGCACGGTTAAAGATCTAGAGAAGTGTGGTTATGCATTTGATCTAGCTGATGCGTCATTCGAGTTGTTGCTTCGCGAGGAACTTGGAGTTTTATCGCAGTTCTTTACACTAGAATCGTGGCGCACAATTTGCGAAAAAACTGGTAGTGATGATTCTGAGGCTAGTGCAGATGCGGTTGTGAAGTTGATTGCTAGTGGTAAACGATTTGTTGCAGTTGGCGAAGGTGATGGACCTGTTAACACGCTGGATAACGCACTTCGAGATGCATTGAAAGATGTGTATCCAGAAATCAATAACTTCGAGCTCGTTGACTACAGAGTTCGTTTGCTTGACACTGGTAGAGGTACAGGTTCGGTCACGCGCGTGCTCATTACTTGTATAAATTGCGAAGCGAACACGAGTTGGACAACTATTGGAGTTGGTTCAAACATTATTGAGTCTTCTTGGAAAGCGCTAACTGATTGTTACATTTTTGGGTTGATTTCGAGCGGTGTGGAGAGTAATTTGTGAAGTCATACCATTTTTTTATAAGACCAGGTTGCGCATATCCTTTGGGGGCAACTTACGGCGGTTCTGGTACGAACTTCGCCTTGGGTTCTGAGGTTGTGCAAAGAGTTGGGTTGTGTATTTTCAACAAGGAGATGAACGAAGAACGCATTGAGATAACTGAGTGCGATAACTACATCTGGCACTTTTACATACAAGGACTTCGGGAGGGTACGCAGTATGGATAGGGTTTACGGCGGCCCGAACAACCCGACGAACGAAGACCGCTGTAATGGTACAAAGTTGTTGCTAGATCCGTATGCCAAGGCGTTTGCTGGCAAAGTTGATCCAGATGAGTCGATATTCTCGCACTACTTTTTCGATTCTAGGCATCATACTAAGCTCGACATGCTGGATTCGGCACCTCATGTTATGAAATCAGTTGTTGTCTCGCAGTTTTTCGACTGGGGAAATGATCGCCCCCCTGAACATTCATATGCGAATAGTGTAATCTACGAGGTGCATGTCAAGGCAATAACGATCCTGAAAGAATCTGTGCCTGAGGAGTTTTGTGGTACATACACAGGAGGTCTCGCACACCCAAGTTCAATTGCGCACTTGAAGAAGTTAGGAGTTACTGCAATCGAATTGATGCCAGTTCACCAATCTGCAAGTGATGGCTCGTTGGAGAAGAAAGGACTTTTGAACTTCTGGGGTTACAATACTATTGGATTTTTTGCACCGGACAACAAATATGCAGCATATGGCGATTTGGGGTCTCAAGTCAATGAGTTCAAGCACATGGTCAAAGTCATGCACGAAAATGACATCGAAGTAATACTGGATGTAGTTTATAACCACACAGCTGAGGGCAATCACTTGGATCCAACTTTTAGCTTCAAGGGTATTGACAACAAGGCATATTACAGACTAGTTGATGATGGGAACGAAGAGTATTATTTTGATACAACTGGAACTGGCAACTCGTTGCTTATGAGGTCCCCGCAAACTCTTCACCTGATCATGGACTCTTTTCGTTATTGGGTCAACGAGATGCACGTTGATGGTTTCAGATTTGACCTGGCAGCAACTTTGGCTAGACAGTTTCACGAAGTGGACAAACTTTCCGTGTTCTTTGACATAATTCATCAAGATCCTGTGTTGTCCAGGGTGAAGTTGATTGCAGAACCTTGGGATCTAGGAGATGGCGGTTATCAGGTTGGTGGATTCCTTGTTCTGCGGTCGGAGTGGAACGGGTACTATCGTGATACTATTAGTAGGGATTTTTGGCGTGGAGAAGATGCAACGCTAGCGTCTTTTGCAACAAGAATTACAGGTTCATCAGATATTTATGCGCACACCAGAAGGCGACCAGTTGCCTCGATCAATTTCTTCGCTGCTCATGACGGTTTTACGCTGAACGACCTGGTTAGTTACAACCAGAAGCACAACGACGCAAATTTGGAGGATAACAAAGATGGTGAAAATTATAACAGGTCCTTTAACTGTGGAGTAGAGGGTGAAACTTCAGATCCAGCAGTTTTGGCGCTCCGCAACCGTCAGCGGAAGAACTTCTTAACAACTCTGTTCTTGTCTCAGGGTGTTCCGATGATACTTTATGGTGACGAAATGGGGCGCTTGCAGAAAGGCAACAACAATGCGTATTGTCAAGATAACGAACTCACCTGGATGAATTGGGAACTTGAACCCTGGCAAGATGAACTTCTGGAATTTACTGCTGCGCTGATTGACTACCACAAAGCCCATCCGGTACTTCTTCGTCGTCGCAACTTCTTCTCAGTCGACGGTGATGCAATTTGGTTTTTTGACAACAAAGGTGCAGTTATGAAACAGCAGGAGTGGAATGCGTCATTTGCTAAAACCATCATGCTCTACATTGATGGCTCGAAGATAACTGAGCGAGATTCCGACGGTGTTGAAATTATTGATGACTCGTTTTTGATAATCTTCGACGGGCACTACGAGGAGATGGAGTTCAAGTTGCCCAGATTGGACAGCATCAGCAAATGGGAACTAATTCTGGATACCGCACTAACAACTGCGTTCATTTTGGACAGCGAGAATTATATAAATCTACCAGAATCAGGAATACTAGTCTCAAGCAAATCAATTCGGCTTTATCGGGCGGTTAAATAATGTCCTTGAAGATGATTGTTCCTGAAAACCGCCGCCTAAATCCGGGCAATGACATTCCAGTAAGCACTTATCGTCTTCAGCTGTCGAGTAAATTTACTTTTAAGGACGCGCAAAAAGTTGTACCATACTTGTCTAAACTTGGAATTACACACCTGTACCTTTCGCCAATCCTACAAGCAATTCCCGGGTCTGCTCATGGCTATGATGTTATCGACCACGCGCGCATATCTTCAGAACTAGGAGGGCTTGGAGGGCTTGAGCAGCTGGCGAAAACTGCACACAAACACAAGATGGGCATTATAATAGACATCGTGCCGAACCACATGGCGATTCCTTCTCCAGCCTGGTATAATCATCAGCTCTGGGATGTTCTGTATCGAGGTAGAGATAGTTGTTACGCATACTGGTTTGATATTGACTGGACTAACGAGGAGAAGTTTGTGCTACCAGTTCTTGAAAAACACATCAGTGATGTCGTCGAGCAGAATGAATTCAAAATCAAGCACATGCACATCCCCAAGAGCGCTTACGATCCTAATACCAGAATTGATGAGTTGTTTGTGCTAGAATATGGAAGACTTGTATTTCCGCTGGTGCCTGGAACTCATGAACTGCCCATCAATGAACTACTAGAACGACAAAACTACCGTCTCATATTTTATGAGACTGAAAATGAGGAGTTGAACTACCGCCGCTTCTTCGATATTGGTTCGCTGATTGCAATACGAGTTGAAGATGAGAACGTGTTCGAAGCAACTCACGCACTGATCTTCGATTTGATACGGCGTGGAATTATCAATGGTTTAAGAATTGATCATATTGATGGTTTAGCAAATCCTGCAACTTACTTGAGCAGATTGCAAAAACGAACTGATGGAGTTTGGGTGGTTGTGGAAAAAATCTTGTCCCCGCACGAAAAGCTGGAAGAGGATTGGAAGACCGTTGGAACCACCGGCTATGAAACTGTTAATCTTATACAGCAGGTGCTCTTAAATTCACATGGACAAGCGGCATTGTATGACATCTTCCAGAGTAATATTGCTAGTAACAATGAGATTCAGGCACTTGCAAATGTGAGCGACATTTTAGAAGATGACAGTTTCAAAAGTGGACACACCAACAGTGTTGACAACATAATCGCTATATCTAAACGTAAGATTATACGAACGGCTTTGTATGCAGATGTTCATAGACTTACCGAATTCGTCAGAACTATATTCACCAAGAATCCGACACTTCGAGATCGAACATGGCACGCAATTAACAGTTGTTTGGTTGAAATTCTGGTTGCGATGAATCAATACAGGCCGTATATTGTGTCTGGTTCCAGAATGTCCGAGACTAGTTATATGGCGATAACCTCAGCAGTTGAGCGCGCCAAGGTGCACATTTCTGATAAACATTATGAAACTTTGGACTTGATCAAGCAACTATTACTGCAAGAATTTGACCAGAATAGGTACTTTCTGGACTTGAATATTTTGAACCGCTTTCTAACCAATTTTGGACAAGTTAGTTCTGCCGTGATGGCAAAAGGAGTTGAAGATACTGCGTTTTATCGCTACACTGTCCTGATTTCAATTTGTGAAGTTGGCAGCGATATTCATAACTTCGGTATAACTTTGCACGCATTCCACAACGCCGCACGAATGCTGCAGTTTGAGACTCCATACGCGATGACTACTGCAACGACACATGATTCCAAGAGGTCTGAGGATGTGCGTGCGTTCTTATCAGTTCTTACTCAAGATATTGGCGCGTGGGTACGAACTCTTAGAAGATTAAAACAAGCAACTTCCAAATACAACTCATCGCTAGTCAATGCGAATATGGAGAACTTGGTGTGGCAGACAATTGTGGGCACCTGGACCAATGACGAATCTGTGAGAATCACTCCTGAGCGCCTCGAGAAACACTTGATCAAGGTGATGCGCGAGGCAAAAATCTACACAAGTTGGCTCAGGGTAAACAGGCAGTATGAGGATGCGGTTCTGGACTTTGCAAAGGGCGCAATAACTGATGAAAAAGTAGTCCAAATTCTTGACGACTGGTTTATGCAGCAAGAAAGTTTAATAACTGCTGCAGTTTTGTCATTCAAGGCTGTTCAACTGACCATGCCAGGAGTTACAGATAACTACCAAGGACTAGAATCGTTGAAGTTGATGTTGGTGGACCCGGATAATAGAGGAGTTGTGGATTTTGGAGCACTTGAGCAGATGCTCGCCAAGATTATCAACCCCGACTACAACCCCAGTTTACCGCTAGGAACTTCCTCAAACTACCGCATTAACTATTCCTACCACCCCGAAACACTAGCTGAGCTGAAGTTGCTGGTCACTTATGTCGCACTTCAACTTCGCAAGGATTATCATGAGGCGTTCGTTGGTTCAGAATCTGGTTATATGCCACTACCTTTGTCAACTGACTGCACATTAGGTTTCGCAAGGTGCGTGCGCCAGAAGCCCAAAATAATCACGCTCGTTACTAGGTACTTAGGAACACTAGATCGCGAGAACGGCTGGATTGGGCAAACAGTAGTGCTCCCAAAACTCTCGTCTGGGTACAACCTCTGGTTTGACAGATTGACTGGTAAAACTTACCCGCCTGGAACCAATCTGCTGATGGAGATTTTCTCCAAGTATCCGGTTGCACTTCTTGAACCGCTCAGAGGAAGTACAAAAAAGGACTACTTGGAGTTGTGGGCGCCGAAAGCTTCAAGAGTCGATGCATATCTTCTGAAACCTAAGGCAGTTGATGAAACTTCTGAAGTCGACGCATACTCCAAGATGAAGTTCGTGCGCACCAATGATAGACCTGGTTGGTGGAGGAGTAAAAAAATGGTGCGCGTGAATCGTGACTACTTCGTATCCATTGACAACGGTCCAAAAGTTCCAGATCCGCGCTCAACTAGACAGGTTTTTGGGGTTGATGGATTTTCAAGGACGACAAGTTTAGATCAGTTCAGATTTACGGATTCGCACTGGATGGGTCTTGATTTGCTGGGTAAGAACTTTTATGAACTACATATTGGAACTTTCACTCAAGAGGGCACGTTTGATACAGCAATTGAGAAGTTGCCATATTTGAAGGAGCTCGGTGTTGAAGTTGTTGAAATAATGCCAGTTTCCACGTTCGACGGTGACTTTGGTTGGGGATATGATGTTGCTGATTTGTATTCTATTTACGAGCAATACGGAGGTCCTGTGAAGTTTCAGAAGTTCGTAAATGAAGCGCACAATTTAGGGCTCGCAGTATGTCTTGATGTTGTTTATAATCACTTGGGCCCAGTTGGCGACTACTTGAACTACATCGGTCCGTATTATACAGATGCACATAAAACGCCGTGGGGTCCCAGTTTCAACTTCGACCAGGAGAACAGTAGAGGAGTGCGTGACTGGATATTAGACCATGCGATCTTGATGTTTGACAAGTTCCATTTAGATGCACTTCGACTTGATGCGACACATGAAATTTACGACAACTCGTCTATGCACATACTGTCTGAGTTATCACTGCTTGTTGATGCATTTGCGGCGAATACTGCGAGAAAAGTCACACTAATTGCTGAATCTAACGCGAATGATGTGCGAACTCTACTGCCCTTTGATCCGAACACTGGTAACTTAGGTTTTGGATTGCACATGCAGTGGGCCGACGATTTTCATCACGCACTCTACTCGTATTTAAGCAACGAGAATCGGTCATATTACAAGGATTTTGGAACGCTTGGTGCTTTGAAAAAAGCGCTTAAACAGGGTTGGGTTTATGACGGGCAGTTTTCGAAGTTCAGACAAAAGTATTTCGGCACCAAACTACCAGAAGATTTTGACTTGCGCAAGTTTGTGGTGTGTTTTTCTAATCATGATCAAATTGGCAACCGAGGGCTTGGAGATCGCCCAAACTTCAGTTTGCCAACCTACAAGTTGAAGATTGCAAGCGCCTTAACACTTCTATCGCCCTTTACACCTCTAATATTTCAGGGTGAAGAGTGGGCAGCAAGTTCACCATTTCAGTTCTTCGCAAACTACAAAAATGATGATGTATCAGCTGCGTGCAGGCTCGGACGCAAAAGAGAGTTCAAGGACTTTAGATGGGAAGAGTTTTACGAGGAGCAGAATGTGCGGGCGGTACAAATACCAGACCCAATTTCATGGGAGACCTTCGAAAACTGCAAGTTGAAGTGGGACGAAATGGGTGATGATAAACATCAAGAAATGTGCTCTTGGTATAAGAAGTTGTATAAAATCCGCCGCAATCATATTAGAGACTCCCCGATAACTAGTAGAAAGGTGCGTGTCAAGACCACGCAAGATGCTGATGGAGATACACTGCTCTTGTCTCATCAGGGCCTAATTGTTGTTTGTAACTTCTCTAGTTCCGTTAAGGCGGTAGGGGTTAAACTTGGCACCAAAATGCCTAGAATTATACTTTCATCTAGTTCGAAAAATGCGGTTACAATTTCTGGGACTTTGAAATCTGCAGCGCACTCGGTAACAATTTTAAAAGTCGATTAAATCGCGTTCTGCTTCGCAAAATTCCGTTTTATAAAAACACTAGAAAATGTCATACCAGTGTGGTACACTGTTATCTGTGGTTAAAACATTGGCTAGGCTATATTCCAAACCAACTTCTTGGTTGTTGGGTTTTGTCGTGTTTTTTGCGCTGGCATTCTTGTTGACTTTCGCCAATATTGGCACGTTCTACGCAAGTTTACTAGGCTCAAACATCGATGTTGCTGATAAATTTGGTGTGCTAGGAAATATTTTTTTGAGCATCTTCACGAGTACGGCGTCATTTGAGGGTGCGTGCGTTGTTGTCATCTCACTAATACAATCCGTTGCTGTGAGTGCAATTGTATACATAAAACTGTATCAGCCAAAAGTCTGCAAAATCGGCAGGAAAACCGGTGCCGCAACAATCTTCGGCTCTGTGCTCATGTTCTTTACAGTTGGGTGTACTGCTTGTGGGACGTCGGTTCTGCTCCCGGTTCTCACTCTAATTCTGGGCACTGTGTCTGCGTCAGTTGCAGGAGCCGTGAGTAGTGCAATTTTGGTTGTTGCTTTTGCTTTAAGTCTACTAGCCACTGCGAAACTGCTGAAAGATATACAAAAAGGAGGCGATTCAGATGAGTGATAAAGTATTCAAGACGATCTTAATTTCAATAGGAGTTGTATTTGCGACGTGCCTGATTGTTGTGGTCATGGTGTTTTCAAACAGTTCTGGAAAAGATGCGGGAATTAGCAGCGAAAAATCGAAGACTCCGAGTGTTGCTAGTAAGTACAAACCGCGCGCAGATTATGCGGACCAACTTTCTCCAAGTTCACCAATCTGGAACCAGGGTATGCTTGTTGGTGATCCTGCTGCGAAAAACCACTTCATCGAGTATACGGACATGTTCTGCCCATACTGCGCGAAGTTTAATCTAGCATTTCATGGTTCGCAAGCAGATTTCGAGCAGAATTTCATTACGCCCAAAAAGATGAATCTGGAGATACGGCTGGTGTCCATGTTAACTGATCACGAGAATTCCGATAAGGGCGGTGCGCATGCGTATTGTGCGGCTAGACAGAATAAGTTTCATGAATACTACTCGGCCATGATTCAAAAAGTTAATGAACAATATTTCTCGAAGGGGATTGGTGCGTATCACGGAGCTCCTGACGTTCCAATTCTACCAGATTCGTTTTTCCAAGATGAATATGCGAAAGCAGGACTGGACAAGCAGAAGATGACTGAATGCATGCAGAAAGGTGAGGGGTTGAGTGACTTGGGAATAGCGACTGCAACTACTACTCAGAAGAAACTGCCTAGTGGACTGCCGCATTTTGTGTTTAACACCTTCACAACTTCAGGATTTGATGGTGACTACTCACGCATAAAGGTCATGTTTAAGGCGGGCGGAGTTTCGTAAGTGACGAGTAGTAGTAACTATAAGGTCACAATTGTTGGTGCAGGAGCAGTTGGCTCAGCGACCGCGTTTGCACTTGCGTCTACAGGCATTGCGCGCGAGATTGTGCTGTTTGATGTGAACTTGAAGCGCGCGCAAGCGGAGCAACTAGACATAATGCACGGGAGCCTCTTTTATCCAACAGTTGACATTAGAGCAACTGGTGATGGTGAAGATGCGGAACATTCTGATGTTGTTGTTATAACTGCGGGTGCTCGGCAGAAGCCTGGACAGACTCGCCTGGATCTGGCTGGTGACACGATTGAAATTATGCAGAATTTGTTACCGTCGCTGGTCAGAGTTGCTCCAGATGCGATCTACTTGGTGGTTGCCAATCCAGTTGATATTGTGACCTACGTGTGCCAGGAAATCTGCGGGCTCTCGCATTCGCAGGTGTTCGGATCTGGAACTGTTCTTGATTCCTCACGCCTGAGAACTCTGCTTGCTGAACGTACAGGTGTCAACTCCAAGAGCATTCACGCATATATTGCTGGTGAGCACGGAGACTCCGAAATACCGTTGTGGTCATCTGCGACAATTGGCAACATTGGACTACTTGATTACAAGGCCATGCCAGGTTTTGAGCCGCTCACTGCGAAAGTGCGTGATGATGTGTATAAAATGGTTGTGGATTCTGCGTATAGAGTTATTGATGGAAAAGGGGTTACTAACTACGCAATTGCGCTTGCTTGTGTAGATATTATTACCTGTATTGCACGCGATGAACGCCGCATTATGCCACTGTCGACGCGCATTGAGAATGTTGAGGGTATTGAGAATGTCTGCATGAGTCTACCGCTGGTCGTCGGAGGTTCTGGAATTGTTAGCCAACTTGAGCCGTCATTATCTACTGATGAACTGATTGGCTTGCAGTCTAGTGCGGCATTTTTAAGTGAAACACTTGTTAATTTTGGGTATAGAGACTCTTAAACTGTTCATAAAATGAATGTGAAGAAGTCACGAGCTCATCAAAAAGCAATTGGAATGCTGAAGGACTCCCTTAGGCGGACGAGTGCACGCACAAGACAAGACTTCGACGTTGCAGTTGCAGTTAGTGGCGGAGCAGATTCACTTGCGCTCGCAGTCACTGCGGCGAAAGTTCTGGGTAGAGGAAATTTCAGCACAATTACAATCAACTACGGATTACAACCGGACTCCGCTGAGATCGCAGAAAATGCAGCCAAGCAGTGCCTCGAACTTGGTGCACGAGAAGCGGATGTGGTGGAGGTTTCAATTCAAGGTAGTGCGAATCTTGAAGCTAAGGCACGAACTGCGCGCTATGAGGTGTTTCGCAAACTGATTGTGCAGCACGAAAGTCAACACACGCACACACTTGTTGTTCTACTGGCGCACACACTAGATGATCAGGCGGAAACTGTTTTGCTCGGGCTCGCAAGGGGTTCTGGTACAAGTGCACTTTTTGGAATGTCCGAGTTTACAGGTGACTATTTGCGCCCGTTTCTGCAACTTCATCGTAAAGAGACTGAGGAGATTTGTCTAGTTAACGGCTTATCTTACTGGCTGGATCCGACGAACAGTTGCTCTAAAGATGACGATTTGTCAAGAGTTCCGACGCGATCAGTAGTGCGCAATATTCTGCTGCCCGAATTTGAGCAGATCTTTCCAGGTGTTCGGAAAAACTTAACGCGCACGGCAACAATTCTTAGTGCGGATAGTGGTTATTTAGAAAAGGTTGCACTTAAAGAATATCGAAGTTGTACGTATACGCGCGAGAATATGCACGAACTAGACATCGATAGGTTGAAGTTGCTGCCGGATGCTCTGCGCTGGAGAGTTATACGGTTGTGGTGTAAGGAACACGCAGATTTCGAACAACTCACCCTTGAGCGCGTGCTGCAAATCGACAAGCGACTAATTCAGCTGGACGGCTTGGGTGGTCGCAATATTCAACTGCCTGGCGAATTCATTGTGCGCAGAACTGAGTGGAATACACTACAAATATTTCGGCAACTACAAAGCCGTTGTCCACTCGCGCCTGAGAAACATTAGCATGTTGTCGCGTCGCAGATTCTCCATTGGTGCGTAAACTGTGTGAGCAGAGTCGACGCCTAGCGTAATTAATTCCTTTATCTTTTACCCAGCAAATGGCATTCCTCGTTTCACTATCGTTTATATTTTCCACATCTTGGAAACCACAACTGTTCGCACCAGAAGTTGATTTCGCTAGTCGGCGCAGAAACAGCGCCATCTGACTTATCAGGCCGGGGACCATCTGGTGTGAATAGGTGGTATTTGTGGTTTTCGTGATGTTTTGGCTCGCGAGCCACGCAATCTTCTTGTAGAATTGGTGGTTCGTCGGAATATCTTGAAACTGGGAAGTCGCAGGAGGCGCAAAGTGCACCTCATCAACACCAGTTGTGATACCGTGCTGGTAGCCCCATAAAACGGAGTCTGCTTCCTCAGTCCCAGGAACAAACATCGGCAAATGGAAGTGCGGCAATTGGATTCTTGACCTCAAGCTCAATGACACAAGTCGTCGCAACTTCTTCTGGAGAATCTCCAGCCTGGTTACGCGCAACCACGCTGACTCTATAATGTCCAGGTGCCATACCTGTTGCAGCGGTAAACGTGTTCGTTCCTCTTAGTGCAACAGATTCAGTTCTAACAATTAATCCATCATTGTTGGTGATCTTGATGAAGTAACTTCCAACTGGAGTTCTAGCAGCCATGCTTGGTTCACTCCAGTTCACTTGCACACTCGAACCGGTCACTTTTGCAGTTAAATTAGTCGGCGGATGCGGAAGATCAACCTCCGTTACCGGCGTATTCACATCACTTGCTTTAACCAATTCCACTGATTTTGTAACATCAAGCAATCCATACCCGAAGCGTTCTGGATCGTCAAGATTTTTTGCACCTCGATACAGCGCGTTCTTGACTTGGGTAGGTAAGTACGGATTGAAACGGAGGAGTAGCGCTGCAGCAGAAGCAACTAACGGTGTGGCGAATGAAGTTCCGCTAGCAACAAAGTCGCCAATTAAAATATCATATGATCCTCCCGTGCAGTTGTATGGCGGTTCCGTTCCTATGCAGATGGTGACGTCAGCCTTTGCAGGTATAGAGATCAACTCCACCTGCTACTATATCTACTCTTTCGCCCTTAGCCGCAAAAATTGCATGATGTT
>AXYY01000022.1 GCA_000485475.1 Candidatus Ancillula trichonymphae ImTpAt | reverse complement strand
AATGAGGTTGCTTTCCAAATCTTCAAGACTCATACCGTTTACCGAAACAATATCAATTCCACTAGATTTCTGGCCAGTAAGATTAACAATTGCAGTATCTCTTGCAGAATACGCACCATCTTTTCCGTCTAGCACAACTTCAACCCGCAGAATTCCAAAACTCTCGTTTGGATCTCTATGTGCAGATCAACAAGTAATAAGCCTGGTTCGTTGTGTTCTGAAACTGGAACGATTCTGGTGCTGCCACTTGCTCCGTAAACAGTCCATGCGGCTTCATCATAATTTCTATCAACTCGTGTACTATAACTCTGTAGATCAGGTTGGAGTTCTCGTTCAGACCGCTAAATGCACTAGAATCTTGCATGTCCAGTACGCGCCCTTTGTGCACAGGTAGAATTTTCAACGCCGTTCGTATTATTCCGCCGCAGAGCAACGCTCACAGTATCAAAACTGACACCGTCATATGCAAAGGTCGCACGCACTTAAATTAACTTCGCACTCTCTCGCGGCGAAATGTGCAGCAACCCGTTCGCATCCACAACCGTATCTTTTGCTCGGTTACCAAACACGCTGTAGTGGACATCTTCTGGTGCCGTTTTGGCCTCCTCCGCATATTTGGGCACAAGGGTTGACGCAGTTTCTAGTGGATCTATCCCCACAAGTATGCCATATATTCACCACTAACTTCACTAGGGTAAAATCCGGTGTTGCCATTTCCTCCATTCACGCTCCGAACCAGCGTGCGGTTCGCGCTCTTGTTCAAAGTTGTGGTTGCAGTAAATGGGATCTTGATACAATTCGGGCACTCGGGAATGCTTTTAGTAGTTTGTGCGGGCATGGGGAGATTACTTGATGTTTTTCATTTATTCTGACATACTCTTCATACCTGAACCAATCTGGACAAGCACTGTATCAACTTTTGTGTTGTCATACTTCAAGTAGACACTAACCAGAATAAGTGACGAAAGTTCATCATCACCAATCGTGAGTAATCCGGATTCTGAAATATTTGTTTTCTGACTACCGGATTGTCCTGCAATTTCCCAAACCACACCGTCATCTTCAAATGTTGGAACTTTAACTTGCGCGGTGAACTGCTTGTTGAATCAGGTTGTAGCAAAATATCCCCTTTTGGTTTTATGTTAATGGTTGTTGTGGGACGATCCTGCACCAGCACAACCGCGTAGCCAAATACTGAGGTGTCCGAATCCAATCTAGCAGTAAAATTATTAGAGTTGAAGAACTTTCTGCGTGCCCAACGAACAGAACGCCGTCATCACCAATTGTGGTTAATTTATCCTCTGCGCCTGTCGCTTCAGGTGAATTTTGCTTCATCTGCTGTTTTGCCTGATAGTGCCGCACTAAATTGAGCCGTGTTACCAACGCTGACAAATGCTGGTGAAGGGGTGATTTTCACAGATGCAGTGCTGCCCTTGCCGCCGACATTTACAAAACTGAACTAAGCGGTCTTGCTTGAATCAGCAGTTGAAGTCGCTGAGACCATGAACATTGCAAACGTTTCACTTTTACCAACCACTAGTTTTCCGATGTTCGCATATACCTTGTCCTCGCACTCACCATCTTCCTCGTTATGGTTCTCGTCCGCGCACACAAGTGCCGAATCACTCTTCTGTTTAACTTGTTCCTGATTCAAATATTCAACATGCGTATTGGGATCAGTTGCACCAACCACCGACCAGTTAACATCTAATGGAAAACCCTCACTCGCAGTTATTGTTGCGCGGAACTCGCAGTTGTCACCATAAGTTGTTTCGCCAGTAAAAGAGTTTGTTTCGAGCGGTAGAACTGGGCACTGAGATGGACTAATCTTGATGTCCGTGTTACGAATTCCTGTGATGTCGACTGGTATGAACGCGTACTTCTTTGAATCGTAAGCAGATCTGACAACTATAAAGACAGTTGAAGACTTTTCATTCGGGCTGACGAAGAACCGGTTTGTAATAACTTCATGCTCAACTCCACCAGCAAGTGCAGCTGAACCATTTTCGCAATGATTCTCATAGGTTACGCTTACTGGATTCCCGAGTTTGATCTATGAATAATTGCTCTTCTGGTTCGATCCTGACGCGTACCGAATTCCATCGGAATCCAAAAATCTAGTCGCGTTCAACTGGTTGGTTGTTGACGAGCCAAGAATTTCCCATACAACATCTGTGCTTGCAGGCCCCAGAGTTGTTGTTATACTTGCAGTTAGTTCAACTGATGAATTTATACTTACTCCCCCAGTTTAGTCACTGTGCAGCACAAGTGAGTCTGGAGTTACTGCAATGTTCTCAATCTGCGGTGACTCTGTTGTAATGTCCATGCTAAAAGCCGTATTTTTGTGCGAGTTGGAATATATTGCAGAAGTGAAACGAATTGTCCTTGATCAATTTGTACACGATAAGTTCTACCGTAGCGTAGATTTCCGCTATTGTCAAGTAAACACAACTTATTTGGGTTGCTATTGCCGCACTGACCATCGGTTCTACTCCCAGTGTTGTTATCTAGTGGAATTTCAACTCCAAACCAGTTGTTATCAGAGTTCCTATCACTCACTACTAGAGTTGTATCAACAAGTGGATCTAGCTCGTATGTGTATATATTGATACTCTTCTTCTTGGGGTTTGACACATCAACTATACGCACAGTCTTCGTACCGCTTGCACAAGGACCACCAACGATGCTGATTTTTTCCCCTTTTCCGTTCGTCACTGACGTCGATTGGTCTGGATCACAAACTGTCATCTTCGTGAAAACTCCAGCTGCAAAGAGTGAGTTTCTTTTAGGCCAAACGTTAACTGACTCAATACTGCCTGGTGTGCAATACCGTGTATACCAAAATAACTGGTGCAGTTGACACGAAGTTATCAACAATTATGGTGTTTGGATAACTTCCTAAAACACGTACATTATTCTCATATTCACTAACTTCAAGTGTTCCAATATGAACGCATTCGGCCTCTTCCATAGTAAGACTACCGGAAGTACCAGTTTCAATCATTAATATTTTTCCAGATGGAACTGTTAACTTGTTAATCCCATATGTCGCACCCGTGGTTGTCTGCATTCGCACGTTTCTTAGAGCCTTGAATATTCATCATCGTCGAGCCCTGCACAACTAGTTCGTTAATGTCAACAGTAAGCTGTCCAGAATTCTTGCGCTTGTTCGTTATCAGCGAGCCGAGGCGTAGAACACCTGTGGAGATCATTTTGTGGCACCCGCACGCAATGCCCGGATAACCTGGAGGCCCCCCTTGTCCTCGCGATCCATCACCTCCGCGATTTCCACCTTTTGGACAGAAGAAAATCAGCTTACAACTTGTTAGCACTTCCACCATTTTCGCCGTAGTTATTTTTAAGAGTTGTTCCGAGACCCTCATTTTTGCCTTCACTCCCCATTGATCCAGCCTCTAGATTTTATTGTACCAGTTTGAACATTTGTTCCAAAGAATAAGCACTCTATCTCCGCCAGCTCGGCCCTGACCGCCTGCACCACCTTGTATGCTGATATTTTGAGCTGCAGCTGCTGCAACAGGTGCGTTCAATAGCGACACAAAAATGCATGTGCTGGTTAAAATCATTGCTAGTTGAATAAATACACTAAGTGTTCTGCTTCTCTTCATAGTTTCCTCCTCTTAAACCAGATTGCACCCACAACGCTAAATGTAAGTAGAAGTGCAAGCAAAATATATGTGTGCACAAATGCAACCTCTTTTGCTCAAGGTCGATGACATTCAACTCCTGTATTTTGTCCTGTTTATCCTTAAAACTTACGGTTACCAAGTGCTGACGAGGTTCAAATTTGTCCAAATACTCATCCAAATACTCAGATTTAAGCAACACAACTGTGTTCCAGTTTTACGCCAGAATTCTGAGCATCTGCAACTTCTAAATATTCAATAGAACCACTACTCATAGCGCTTTCACCAAGATCACGCATCTGTAGAATTGTATACTCATCCTTACTGAGCACTCTTCCATCAACGATTACCCCATCAAAAACAACCGGTGATTCATCAAAACTTCAAGTAGATCGGTTCATCTGATAATTTCACATACGTTAGCTGATCTTTAGGTTCGCCATCATCAATGACATGATCTGGCAACGACAAGTTAGTGACAGCACTATCAAAGAGCACCGCATCATACTTGCTCCTCGCAATTACCACCAAGTTTCGCCGCCTTCTCGTTGAAGCCCACTTGAACCGCACCATCTGCGCCAATAGTTGTCAAGTCTTATGTATTACCTGTGAGCAAGCTCCCACTGAACTTCATTGGTAATGCCGTAAGGCACCAGAACCCGCGCCGTGTAGTTAAAAAAAGCACCAGGTTCAAGTGTATTTACTTTTGGAGAAAGTGCGGACACCTGGCTTGAACTCTTCAACTTTAACAGTTGTAAATCCGAACTGCGTTGGATCATCGTGCGTGTTCCTGGCTAAAACTACAAGAAATGCTGCGTGGCTCTAGTGTACCAACTTTCAGCGCAGTTGTAGTTGTGTGCTGTGCTCGCCGGTTGGATTCAGGGCCGTGTTCGCATCGGTGTTTCCGTAGAGTTCCCAATTCAAGTCTGGATCAACTCCTGCGTTCAAATGAACACTTGCACTAAACTGCAAAACTGCGCCAACTTCCACCTCTGAAACTCTTGGGGGTGGGTGATGCTTATACTTAAGTTGTTTCGGTTCACCACGTTCAAAACTGCGACGTCGCGCTTGGAGCCGTCTGCTAAACTTCGTGCAGTCACGAACAGCTTGGGCGCGGTTTCGTTTCTGTCAACTTCAACAACTCCTGATTCCGAGTCAATTCTGGTGCCAGAACTTGAACCGTAAATGTCCCAGAGAATGGACTTATCTGCATCTTTTGGCAAGGACAATTGAACCGTTAAACTTTGCTACCTGGTTCAAGAACGCGTTTTTGGTCAGGATTTTCAAACCGCTGTTCGACTTATCAACAACATTGACCACCGCAGTTGCGAAACGAGTCGGGTCATAAACTAGTCTCGCAGTAACGAACAAAGCATCAACAGTTTCGTTCGATGCGACTTCCAGCATACCATCGTTGTCAATTTTTGTGCCCTCAACACCGCCGTAAACTTCCCAAAAGATTTGATGCACCATCTTGTATGCTGACGAACGTCTCAACGGTTGCAGAAAAAGTCCAGCATCAACTGACGCATTCACATGTATGGTAACTCCGCTGTTACTTGTGCGCTTGAGGATGACGATAACTGTATCACATATTAGCGGGGTCGGTCGCCAGCAAGTGCCGCACGCACGAAGAGCGTTTGAGCAGTCTCATTTTCCAAGAAACTTAACCGACCAGTTGATTCATTAATTCTTGAGTATTTTGCGCCCTCGAAGCTCCAGACAAGTTTTTTATCCACGCCCGCAGGTGCGCATACGCATACACGTTCGCCGCGAAGTCCGTAATACAACCTGCATGGATTCTGCGCGTTGAAGATATCAAGAATAATTTGTTTACTTGCGGCGTTGAAGTCAACTTTATGACATATGTGGTCATACTCATCGTTTGGCACAATTTCAACACCGTTCGTTTGCCGTCCAGTTATGCTGATGTTCTCGATTGCGAAAATTTGATGATTTGATGCAAGTGTGGCAATAATTGTTAAGTTGTATGCAACTTCATGCACATCAACTGCTTAATAGTGCTCGCGACTGTGCAGAGCTCTGTCTGACTGCTCTTTCTCGCAGTTTTTATCAGCGGTTATTGAAGTCTGAGGGCTGCTCGCGCCAACAACTTCCCAAGTAACTTCCCTTGAACTCTCCGGTGCGACACCAGAAAGTACCGCCTGCACACTTTTCGACGCACCAGCCAAGCGGATGAAGATCCAGTGCCTTCGCCGGTAAAATACAGTTCTGGTTTATATGCTCCCACGATGTTCACAAATGCGACTTTAGATTTCGAGGGCATGCACTTTATAGGGTAAACCTTGACCATCAAAGTCTGTGCGGTTTCATCACGAGAAACTGTGAGTTGTCCGTCGATTAGTTGTGTCTAGAAGAAGTATTACCATACAACTCCCAGACAACCGAATTGTCCGTATCTTTGGGTACAACAACTTGTGCATCGTAATTTATCTTGTGTTCTACACTACTACTCAGGTCAATTTGTGCCACTTACGGAGGAGATAGCAATATCTGGAGTTCGGGCGCACCTAGCACTTTTACAACTAGAAATGCATTAACTGCTGGTGCATTTGAACAGCGCGCGTTGACAACTATTTGACTTGTGGTTTCGCATCACCAAGGAGTATTTGTGCGTGTTCCTGAGTATTTCCAGAAGTTGAAACTGATACTGCAGTAGCAGCACCAACCACTTCCCGCTCCCACTTTGCTGGACTTGCACACGCACTCTGGTTGTTCGTTTCCACTATGAAGTTCATCGGCGAACTAGCATTGTGCTTGCTCAAGTCATAAACAGCAGTTTCACCATCTGCATCAACTGAATCGGTGTGGATTGCAACTTCTGTACTTTCAGATGCGGAACCCTCCAGTTGCACCGAAACAGTTGCTTTTTTCGTCTGGTCATAAACTAAACTTGCAGTTACCAAAAAGCTGTGCGTTTCATTCTCGTCGATGCTAAATTCAACTGTATTACCAACTGCGCGCGTTATTTTGGTTCCAGACTGCAACGCACCCACTCCGGATATTGATCAGGAAATTTCAGGTGAAATACCCTTTTTGAAGAACGATGCTTTCAGGACAATCGATTGTGACATCATATTGACATGACTAGCAACATCGATGACCGAGAAGTCGTATATTGAATGGAGTATGGTATGCGTCGACTTGGCCATGACGAATACTGTTTTGGCAGTTTCATCAGGAGCCAGATGTAAAACTGCATATTTATCTGCTTCTTCTGTCATATTTTGAACTACCTGTTTTCCGTCAACCTGCTTACCAATCTCAAGAGTTGTTCCAGGTTTTTCTGCATCGATTAACTGCCACTTCAGCTCAGTGGACACATTGCCGTTCTTGGCAACGGACGCAAAAAGTTCATGTCGTGGTTAACTGCGAACGTTAATGTTTCACCAGTTGCTGCGGGTGACTTGGGGGCGATTTTAATTGAACCAATCTACGGATCCTTGGTGCTAAAATACTCACATTGTTACTGCCTAGACTTATAGGGATTGTGCCCTCTGAAAATCTTGCGTAGCTCTAAAAGCACCTGCATCGACGCTCACCTGATAAAAATAGTTGAGTACAAAAATCCAGGTCTAGAAACGCCGTTGTCATCCAGAACAACAAGAGGTGATGCATCTTCTCACCAACTGGAGTAAATTTGTCCAGTCCAATTGTTGCCATGCAGTTAACGCCCTCATCAGTTGCGACATTCTCGTCTTTAATCGTGTAACGATACTCGTACTTTTTGCCAACCTCGTTGTTCGATATTTCTGTTGCATGTAATACAATCTGTTTACCAACAACTGACCACACAGTGCAAGAGAACTTCAGTGCAACACTAGTAAATCTGGAGTCCTGCGGATCAACTAATCCAGTTTTCTCCACCGGAACAGGCGAGACCGGCGAAACACACTTGGCAAATCACTAACAATTGAATTAATTTTCAGGTTGTCAAAATTTACAACTGTGAAGTTCGACTCAGAAACACCATCAATGTGCAGGATATTTATAGTGTGAGTTTTCCAGAATTGTTCGCGATGTACAACTGTCCGTTTTGTTTAACGTCCACATTATCAATTACAACCTCTTCATTGCTGGTGTCACTAACTTCTTGTATAACGGTATTTCTGTTCTTGTCAACGACCAAGTTCCAATGTGCACGTTAACTTTTTGAGCCTGATATTTCGAAACTCGTAGTGAGTCCGTGCGTACAGTTTTTGCGTTGAAAAATGCATCTCCACCATCACCAGAAGCCCTTCCCCGCGTCCGTCTCTACCGTCGCCTCCTCCGGCCGGCCCATTTCCGGGAAGTTTCACCAGCTGAACCGTGAATGTCTCTATCTTCGTGCTCTTCATAGTAATGACAGAATCTCCACTTCTTCCACCAGATGGATAATCTGAAAACTGTCTGTCTGAACTGGTTAGTGATGCATTTGCTCCATCGCTCGCACCTTTACCAGCATCAAGCATGTTTCCAAATGCGCCATCTTCACCTGATTTGCTCTGAGAACCCAGCACGCTTAATTGGTTGTGGGGTTGACGGCATGTGCCGCTTGTTGATTTGAAAAGGAGACTAAAGCAACTGAACTGCCCGCAAACAAGAACAACAACAGCGACAGACTAGTTATTGCTGATATGCATTTTGCACTAAAATTCTCTTTCTTCATTTCAACTCTTCGTTCATACTTCAATAAGTATAACTGCCAAAACATTTAAAGTCAACTTAAATCTTTTTAATGTAAGTACATGTATTCACCAAGTTGATTTACTGTTTTAGATATATTTGTGCGAGTATTCTATTCTTTAATACAGCTGGCTGTCAATTAGGTCTTTGTATTTCTGAACAACCTGATTTCTGCGCAGCTTGTTCGAGCTCGAGATAAGTTCATCATCATGAGAAAACCCATCTTCAAGAATTATGTAGCGTTTTATCTGCTCGTCTCGTGCAACCAAATGATTCGTCCGATTTACAGCTTTCTGCACAAACTTGTCAATTAAAACCTTTGCCTCCCAAGAGTTGAAGTCCAAATTACAGTCACTGAGCAGTTTTTCCGCATGTATACGATCAATAGATATAATTGCCGAGATGTATGGCCGACCTTCACCAATAACTAGTGCGTTCTCAATGATGGGGTCTGAAGCGAGCGACTGCTGCATGGGCTCTGGAGTGACATTTCTACCCGAAGAAGTAATGATTATCTCACGCATTCGACCTTTGAGAGTAAGGTAACCATCTTCATCAATTTCACCGAGATCTCCAGTTCGAATGGAAGAAACAACGATTTCGTTTTTTTCTGTTATTTCAACAGTTTTACCAGGAATTACTCGCCCGGCAGTTTTGAATTTATTAGCATACGGCAAGTTCATGGAGACGATTCCGCCAACTTCCGTTAAACCGTAGCAGTCATACGCACCAATCCCCAAATTAGTGAAGAATTTCAACAATTCAACATCAGGTTTTTGTCCAGTAGAAAAAGTCACGCAGAGTTCTCCTCCAAAAAGACTACGAATTTTCTTCGCGAACTTTTCTCTTGCCATTTCTTTTCTCGCAGAAGCTATTGCGCGATTATATAACCACTTACTAATTTTTTTACTTGGTGCTAAGTCTACAATTTCGCGATACCAAGAATCGTAAACTTTTGGAACTACTAACGCGAAATTGGGGTTAAAGTGCTGCATATCCTTGAAGGTTTCCCGAATTCCTGGTGTAATCCCAATCTCAATGTTTCCATAAATGCATGCGTAGATAAAAATGCGCGGAACTATGTGTGCGAGCGACAGAAAATTCAGGTACCTCTTAGGAACAAATGTCCTAGCAGAGTTGAAGAAATTGAAACTGTTGATGACATTTTCAACTAGATCCTTGTGCGTAATCGGACAACCTAACTGCATACCATCAACTCCAGATGTGTAAACAATTGAAGAAATATCATCAGGTGCAGGTTTATACTTGTTGAAGTCGATGTCCAGAACGTCGCCCTTCTTCGTATTTTCAACTGCTGAATGCAAATCAGCCGCAGTAATTATATTCAGCGGATAACCGTCCTCTTTCAAGTCTTTCAAATTCTTCGCGTAATGCGGGTTGAAGGCATATGCAACTGGTGCACTCAAATCTTCAAGTATACGCAACAACTGGTGTTTTGAAGCCGTTTCAGTAACTGGTGCAACCACAATTCCGACCAACTGTGCAGCAAAATCTATCAAGATGGTTTCATATGTACTGCGTGCCAAAATCACTAGTTTATCGCCCTTCTTCATGCCCAAACTAAGCAAGAAGTTAGCAATAGCCTTGACTTCAAGTCCGAACCTGTAAGTCGTCAAACTGTGCCACTTCCCGGGGGTCATGTGCAAATGCGCGTGTGGAGGAACTTTATATTCAAAAAGAACTTCATCTAAATCGAATGACAATCTGTAATCCAGAAGTTCTGGAATTGTCTGAATATCCATTACTCAGTCCTACTTCTCCTACTCTTAATTGCGTCCGCAAGTGTATCAGTAATTCTAGCAGTTGTGTTCCAGTCTATGCACGGATCAGTTATTGACTTGCCATAAATCAGCATCTGTTGTGGTGCGGCCTTTTGAGTTCCAGATTTGATGAAGCTCTCCATCATAATTCCGGTGATTCCTTTTTCTCCACCAGCAATTCGTTCAGCAATTGAATCAAGAACTTGCACCTGTTTAATCTCGTTCTTCCCGGAATTTCCATGTGCTGCATCGATGACCACGCCGAACCGAGCAGATCTAGGCGCTGAGGTCAAGTTCGCTAGAGAAAGTGCTTCTCGTACGAACTCCGGATAGTAATTCGGTCCAAATTCCTGACCGCGCAGGATAATATGCGTTGTGTCATTTCCATCAGTTTCTGCACACACCAGGTGCCCTCGTTTGTCAACGCTCAAGAAAGTGTGCGTGACGCTCGCGCAGACACACGCATCGATCGCCGCCTGAATACTGCCAGAAGTGGTATTCTTGAAGCCAACTGGCATGGAGAGTCCAGAAACCAACTGCCTGTGGACTTGGCTCTCAGTTGTTCGTGCACCAATTGCCCCCCACGAAACTGTATCAGTTGTGTACTGCGGCGAAATCGGATCCAAAAACTCAGTGCCAATACCGATGCCCGCATCCAAAACATCTAGTAGGACTTTCCGCGCAGTTAGTAGCCCCTTATCCATATTGTAGGTGCCGTTAATATCAGGGTCGTTGATCATACCTTTCCAGCCCAGAGTAGTTCTAGGTTTTTCAAAGTAAACACGCATAATTATCAACAACTCACCCTCGTGCTCTTTTGCCTTTTTTGCTAGAAGATTTGCGTAATCAATTGCCGCTTTTGAGTCATGAATTGAGCAAGGCCCAATAACACAAAAGAGTCTATCATCTTTTCCGTTCAAAATGTCAGCAATTTCAGACTTATTCTGCAAGATAAATTTAGCATGCTTGTCGGTTATTGAAAATCTATCTAACAGTTCCTTTGGCGGAAGAATTTTAGTTAGTGCGCGGATTCGTAAATCAGATGTTTTTATCATACTACTTTTTATCATACTACAACCTCTCGATAAGTAGTTCGGCAATTTGAATTGTGTTCAAAGCTGCCCCTTTTCGTAAATTGTCACCGCAGACAAACAACTTCAAGCCCTTTTTGTTGAGCTTACCAGTAGTTGGGTTCAACTCCGGATCTGCACCCTCTAGTGAGTAGTCCTGACGAATTCTGCCAACGAAACTGGGGTTCTTGTCCGTGGACAACTGCGGAGTTGGAACTCCTGCAACCTCACAACCAGCTCGTGCTCCTTCACTGCTCGTTTCAACGCCGCTGCCAACTTTGGCCTCAAGTGAACGAGCAACCTGACTCACATCAGCACTTCCTAAAACCTCAACACCTTCAGCAGACTTCAGAATTTCAGTTGCTTCCTGGGGCGTAATGTCACTAGCAAATTCCGCAGCAATAGAGAGCGAATGTCCAGTGAACACGGGGACGCGCACGCACGTTCCTTCAACTCGCAGATTCGCAGCGTGCAGAATCTTTCTGGACTCGAAGCGTAACTTCTGTTCTTCGTCCGTCTCCAGTTTGCCGTCATCAACCAGATTTCCTGCATACGGTATCACATTAAATGCAATTGTTGTAGAAAACTTGACGGGGTTCAAAAAATCAACCGCCTGCACATTCGTTGTCAATTTTCGTGCATCTTGCTCAATTATGTGCTCAGTGGATTCACACAACTCATTAACTCCCACAACACCCATTCCTGAAACTGCCTGATATGTGCTGATGACTAACCGTAGCAGTTGTTTTTGGCGGTGTAGTGGACTGAGAACTGGCATAGCAACCATAGTTGTACAGTTGGGGTTCGCAACTAACCGTTTCTGTTTTAGTCCGGCGAGTTCGTCACTGCGGCTCTTGCTATAACCCGCACCATCAAATAACAGCCCAAGATCCCGCGGATTAACTTCACTAACCACCAACGGAACTTCTGGATCCTTTCGCCACGCAGATGAGTTATCAATCACGATTATGCCTGCTCTAGCAAACACTGGTGCGTACTTTTTGGAGGCGCTACCGCCCGCAGAAAATATCGCAACATCAATTCTCCTAAGCGCCTCAGGTGTCTGTTTGTCCATGTCCTCAACGCTGACTGTGCCGGAAAAGTGCGAATTACTAAACTGGATCTGCTTACCTTCTGATCTGCTTGACGCAAACAGCCGAAGTGTAGAAATTGGAAAATCTCTGTCTTTCAAAATGTCCAACATAACTTGTCCCACTTGTCCTGTGGCACCACAAATAGCTAAGTTAATTCGTTTCACCGGGACATTATACCATAGCGGTTATAAATCGTACAACTTTTCTTTGCGTAGATATTGTATAAATATTCACTAAAGCCGTGTGTACGACGCAAAGTTACCGGCTTAACACAAACTTAATATTCATCCATGTTATAATGTTTGCGGGGTTGAGTATAAGGAGGTTTTAATGTCAACTAAAATGAAAATGAGGAGTACGATATGATAGATTCTGGGCATATTCTACTGGCAGCTGATATAACAGCGCAAACTGGTTTCTTGGCTGGAAATGGCGCTTGGATGTTAACTGCGGCGTCTTTTGTCTTGCTCATGACACCAGCAGTAGCGTTCTTCTACGGCGGTATGTGTCGCAGCAAGTCCATTTTGAACATGTTGATGCTTTCTGCAGGGGCGATGATTGTGGTGTCAGTTATTTGGCCACTGTGGGGTTATTCAATGGCGTTCGGTACTGAGGACTACATCGGACTGTTTAGTGATCCATTTGAGAATTTCTTGCTGAACAGCATAGTGGAGTCTCATGACGGAGTGTTTGGGGTTGTTCCAGGCGCAGGTTTGCATCCGGAAAGTTACGCAGGGACGATTGACGTTGTGTTTCAGCTGACGTTCGCAGTAATTGCTGTTGCCCTGATTTCTGGTGCAATTGCGGAGCGCGTTAAGTTCTCAACATGGCTCATTTTCGTTACTCTTTGGGTTACTTTTGTTTACGCACCAATGGCGCACATGGTCTGGGGCGGTGGACTTCTCTCAGGTGAAGAAAATTCAGTGTCCTCGTTTATATTTGGTGGTAACACAGGAGAAAGGGGCAAGTGGAATGCAAATGTTATTCCACACGACTTCGCAGGAGGAACCGTTGTTCATATCAATGCGGGAATTGCTGCACTTGTCACAACACTGATCATCGGTAAGCGTAGTGGATTCAAAAAGGAGACAATGCGGCCGCACAATCTGCCGTTTGTCATGCTTGGAGCGTTCTTGCTGTGGTTTGGCTGGTTCGGTTTCAACGCTGGTTCCACATTTGCAGCAAATGATGGTGCGGGTTATGCGTGGATTTCAACATCAGCAGCAACTGGAGCTGCGGCACTCGGCTGGCTGATAACTGAGCGCATTCGTGATGGTAAGTTCACTTCGCTTGGTGCGGCATCTGGAATAGTTGCCGGTCTAGTCGCGATTACGCCCGCAGCAGATGTTGTCAGCCCTGGTTTTGCAATTCTACTGGGCCTTATCGCAGGTGCTTTGTGCTGCTTGGCGGTTGGGCTGAAATTACGTTTCAACTACGACGACTCACTAGATGTTGTTGGTGTCCACTTTGTTGGCGGACTAGTGGGAACCATTCTAATTGGGTTTTTCGCAACGGAGACAGGAATGTTCAACGACGGTGGCCCTAAACAGCTGATTATACAGGTGCTCATTGCGCTCATTGCGATTATCTACTCTGGTGTTATTACCACGATCATCACGTTTGCACTTGAGAAGACAATTGGTTGGAGAGTTACTGAAGAGGAAGAGATTCTAGGAATTGACTATGCAAATCATGGTGAGACTGCTTACGACTTCGTTGCATCGTCAGGGCTAGGAAAATAAGGAGAGAATATGAAACTAGTTACAGCAATTATACAACCACATCGCTTGGATGATGTGAAGAGCAACTTGGAGCTTACTGGTGTGCACGGTATGACCGCTTCTGAAGCGAAAGGTTTTGGACGGCAAAAAGGGCACACGGAAATATACAGAGGTAGAGAGTACGCTGTTGATTTAGTACCGAAGGTACGCCTCGAAATTGTGTGTGATGATGCAGATGCTGCTATTATCACTGAGGTTATCACGCGTAGTGCTTCAACTGGCAAGATCGGTGACGGAAAGGTCTGGATTATGCCACTTGATGATGTCGTTCGCGTACGTACTGGCGAACACGGCGTTGCAGCAATCTAGAGAAATTAACCACTAGATAGAGTGAAACAGCGCAAGATTATGCATGATGATGGAGTTGACGCCGTCGTCATGCGGGTGTTGTCCGTGCAAAATCCGGAAGATGTAGCACTTGCTGCAGGAGCTAGAGAGTGCGGCCGCTGATAAGAGCGTTGAGGTACGCGTTCCGCCATCCAGTGTGTGCAAAGGTTCAGATCACAGCACGGGCCGCGGCAGTCCGCCGCCTAGTGTTGTTGAGATGGATGCGTACACCTGGATCATCGGGGTGGCAACTGGATTGTTGCATTTTGTAGAAGAATTGTCAACGGTAGCATAAACGCTTCTGGCGAGTATTTCGCCGAAGCTATAGAATTTTCTACCAGTTTTATACTTCTTCCTGATTGGTAACTTTGGTGATGTCAAAATATACATCTCCAAGTCGCACACGCTCGTTCTCGTGAATCTCAACTGGGTCGCCATTTGTGACCTGCTTCTCGAACTTCTCTCCGCCTGTAACAAAAGTACCGTTCGTCGACTCCAGGTCCTCGATCATAAGCTTACCGTCTCCAGTAACTACCAGTGCAGCATGAGTTTTCGATACCGTTTTTGTACTGTCATCGACAACTAGAAGTTTGGCACCCCCAACGACGTTTACGTCTTCTGGATCGCGCCCGATTAAGCAGAATCCGTCGACACTGAACACTTGACCATTTTGAAACGTTAACTGATACATTACCCTTTTCTCCTATCCCTTTTTTAACTTGTCCTACTACTTACTCTACTAGAATCATTTTGTCAACTTCCGCACACTCATCATGAAATAGCATCTCCCACCACTTCTTCAGCCTGTTTAAGCACTTCTTCAAGATGTTCTTCACTTGTAAAACTTTCAGCGTAGATTTTGTAAACATCCTCAGTTCCGCTAGGGCGGCATGCGAACCAAGCATTCTGCGTGACAACTTTCAAGCCACCAATTGGAGCATCATTTCCTGGTGCTTTCGTGAGCTTGCTCAAAATTACATCACCTGCTAAGTCTTGTGCGGTCACTTGCTCGGGCGATAAGTTTTTCAGCTTGTTCTTTTGTGCAAGTGTTGCAACTGCATCAACTCGTTTATACCAATTTTGACCGTATTTTTCAACCAGTTCACGGTAGTGCTCTGCTGGATTTTTACCAGTTGTTGCAATAATTTCACTCGCTAGTAGATTCATAATAGGGCCGTCTTTATCAGTTGTCCACACCTTGCCGTCAAGACGCAGAAAACTTGCTCCTGATGACTCTTCGCCTCCGAAACCCAGTTCTCCATTTATCAGGCCAGGCACAAACCACTTGAATCCAACGGGAACTTCCACCAGTTTATCAGCACCAACTGAGTGTGCGACTTTATCAATTAGCCCTGAAGAGACCAGAGTTTTGCCAATCTTGACACTGCGCGCCCAGTTTGGTCTAGCACCGGAATATAAGTAGTTGATGCACACTAACAAGAAGTGGTTCGGGTTCATGAGCCCTGGAATATACTCACCATGTGGATCAATGCTAGGCGCTTTCGTCGCCCTGGACATCATATTGCGCAGAACAATTCCGTGCCGATCTGAATCAGCATCGTTGCCAGTTTGAATGTCGAACGTTGCTCCATTTATGAAGCGATCAACAACCCCCTGCATAGAATATGAACTAGAACAGTCCATGCGAATCTTCCC
>AXYY01000021.1 GCA_000485475.1 Candidatus Ancillula trichonymphae ImTpAt | reverse complement strand
CGTTCTTCTTATCTTCGGATTTGTTTTCCGCCGACGCACTACTACTAAGGCTAGGACTTGCACTTGCAGATGCGGACGGAGGAGATTCAGACGGGCTTGCTGGTGCGGCAGTTGACGCGCTAGCAGCCGGAGTATCGCTGCTGCTCGCACTAGCATCTGCGGAGGTACTCGGCGATTCTGCAGGTTTCTCGTCAGGTTTCTTGTGCGTGATGGAGTTCCAAATTTCTCCAGCTTTCGCACTAACTTCACTCCAATGCAACTCCAGCACACCTACTCCAACAGAACCGTAAATCAACAGTATCGCAATCAGCAACGTAACCAAAGTCCTGACTGGTCGTACCTTTTTACCTGAATTATTTACCGCCATTTTACTCGCACTCCTACTTCTATTCTGTTTTCTTTAACTCTTCTTCTTGGGGTTCTGTTGAGTTCTCTGCATCACCCTTGTCTCCAAGTTCCGCCACACCCGGAGTACCTCTTTCCAAAGTACTCTGTGCTGTGTCCACAACGCGCGGTTTAACCAGCGCTTCCAAAACCCAGCGCGATTTCGTGCCCTCAGAGTCAATAACTGCCGAATCGGTGTCCATATCAATCTCAACAATTGTTCCCAAAAGACCAGAACCTGTCATAACCTCAGTTCCTTTTGTTAAACTACTACGAAAATTGTAGGCTTCTTCTCGAGCTACCTTATTTTTCCGCCCACTGAACCACATAAGTAGTACGCAAGCACCAACCATGACCATTAGCCCTACACTATCCATCTAAACACAGCCTTCCTGTCTAACAACTTTTCTGTTTACTATTCTGTTTGCTACCAACTTTTATATAGTATAGCACAGTTAGCTATCAGTTGTCAAGTTTTATGCAAACTCAAAAATAACGCCCGCAGTTCATCTAGTCAAACTGTATACTTCATACCCTACTACGATCTTGCTCTGGTGTTGCACTTGAAGTTGAAGTGGCAGGTGGAAAGTGCGTCTCTATAATTATACTCTGCACACCGAACAAATCTGAGGCGCTGATGGTGACTTTAATCTGATTAGCACTGAAGTAGTCATAAAACTCCTGGAAGCTTTCGAAATCAGAATCCTTACATCTTCTGTAATTTTTCCTTCACTCAGAACAATGACGTGGTCGTTGCAACGGAAGCAGAAGCCTAAATCATGAGTGATGGTTATAACCGTTTTTTCAGCACCTTTAAGTAGTCTAACAGTTTTCTCAAGCAATAATTACTTGGTCTGAATATCAACGGAGTTAGTTGGCTCATCTAGTAGTACCAAATTCGGCTAAAAAACAAGTCCCAGAACAATTGCTGTCCGTTTTTTTAATCCAGAACTCAGTTCAGAAACCTTGCGGTCTAGATAATCTTCCAGCCCATAGGATTTTACTACTCCACTCTTCAAATAGTCATCAAAGTTGGTCTTGCCGTCGAAGAGCAAGTAGCGGAACTTCATGTTTTCCCTGATTGTCATCTCTGGGCTTAAGGTTACCAGAATCGTTCAGGAAGAAGATCTTGTCTATTCCTCGCACATACTTTTGGTTGATGTTTATTGTTCCACCCACTCCTTTTGCACAAACTACCACTTATCATCCTCAGTAGCGTGGTTTTACCAACTGTATTCTCGCCAACGACTGCAACAGATTCAGCATTCTTGAAGTCCAGAGTTAAGTCCTTGATTATGTGTTTCTTGGACCTGTAGAAATCACACGCTGTCACAAGATACCACTGATTCTGCGTCAGTTTCTACTAGTTGATTAACGAGGCGCCTGCAAACGATGACCTTTGATATAACAGTTACAAAACAACATATGAGGAAGGAAATTGCTGTCAAAAGAAGTTTTTCATCTATAAAAATGCCTGTCAAGAGAATATACGCAATAAACGGAATCATTGTTAAAGTTGACACCAGTAGTCCGTTGTCAGTAAACAAAAGTAATAGTAAAATAAAAGAACTCATCAAGTAAACCATTGTGCACACTAAAAATAGTATCTTTAAGAACTCTAAACTCAATATCCACGCGTGATTATCAGGAAAACGAACTAAGTAAACTAGCCCCATTAGCAAAATGGAAACAATTGACAACAATACAGGAACAATAGATTTTCTATGTAGTACAATAATACATTTCTACCAGACTGATGGAAATGGAATCACCATCTTCTCTTAATTTGCCCGTTCTTGTCATCGCATACAAAATTGGAATCAACGAAGTTACAGTAGGCGCAGCTATGGAAAAAATAATCTCATAAGCTCGAGTGGTTCTAGGTATGCCAAAGTTTCCAACTGCCGAGTAACTCAGATAAGTACCCCCCACCAGGTAACCCAAAACACTGTAAAGAATCGACCGACTTTTGAAGAAATTAACAAAATCCTTGTATAAAATCGCTTTCATGTCACATCACACTCATTTCTAGTCCTACCACTTTTCGGTATCCACCACCGCACTTTCAGTGTATTATAACTCTTCAACCTCGTCAAGTTTCCGCACGTACTTGACTTCTGCCACAAGTTGTGGTACACTGGGGCCTGATTATAAGGTCATAAGTATCTGTTCTTAATCTGCACAGATACTGGCGCTAGTTGTGTTTACTGATTATTGATATATTCGTATGCAGTTTCTGGCGTTGGTAGGTTGGATGCAGACGGAACAGAATGAAGAAAAAAGGATATATTATGAGTAGAAAACCCATTATTGGGCAAGATAAAACCAGTGTGGCAACTATCGACAACAAGGCGTTTGGAACGCGTCAAGTTCGCTTTGAAACTGGTCGATTAGCACAGCAGGCAGATGGATGCGTCAGTGCATTTTTGGATGACGACACAATGGTGTTGTCAACAACAGTTATTTCAAATCAAGCTCACGAAAGCTTCGACTTCTTCCCGTTAACAGTTGATGTTGAAGAGAGGATGTATGCTGCTGGTCGCATACCAGGTAGTTATTTTAGGCGCGAGGGTCGTGCGAGCACTGAGGCGATTTTGGCATGCAGAATCATCGACCGTTCGCTAAGACCACTGTTTGATAAGAGGTTGCGAAATGAGGTGCAAGTAATTGAAACTATTCTAGCAGTTCATCCAGATGACGCGTATGATGTACTTGCAATAAATGCCGCATCCGCATCAATACTAATCTCGGGCATTCCGTTCACAGGGCCAGTTTCTGGTGTACGACTTGCGCTGATTGACAACCAGTGGGTTGCTTTTTCAAGATATAGCGAACTCGAGCGTGCAGTTTTTGAAATTGTTGTTGCTGGTCGCATACTTGATGAAAATGATCCAGATTCTGATGTCGCAATTGCGATGATCGAGGCTGGTGCAAGTGAAAACGCGTGGAGTTTAATCTACAACAAGGGAAAAGCAAAACCTGATGAAGCAATGGTTGCTGCTGGTCTCGAGGCCGCAAAACCGCACATTAAGGCACTCTGTTTGGCTCAGTTGGAGTTGAAGCGAATTGCTGCTAAAGAAATCAAGGAGTTCCCGCTGTTTCCAGAATATTTAGATACAGACTATGCACAAGTTGAGGAGTTCGCGCTGAACAGGCTTGAAGATGCGTACAACATTGTTGACAAAACTGAGCGCGAAGAAGTACTTGCGCAGATCAAGGAGGATCTACTACTGGCACTTGCTGGTAATCCTGAAGACGAGGAGAATTCTGCTCCACTGGCTGGGCGTGAAATTGAGATTGGTAATGCGTTCAAAAGCGTTCAAAAAAACTTGGTTCGTCGCCGTATTTTGACAAATGATTACAGAATTGATAGTCGAGGACTTACTGATATTCGTCCATTTTCTGCGGAAATTGATATTATTCCACGCGTTCACGGAAGTGCACTTTTCCAAAGGGGCGAAACTCAGATTCTTGGAATAACTACGCTCAACACGCTGAAAATGGAGCAGGAACTAGACACTTTGAGCCCCATGCGCACCAAACGGTATATGCACAACTACAACTTCCCGCCATATTCAACTGGTGAAACTGGACGAGTCGGCGCACCAAAACGACGCGAGATTGGACACGGTAACCTTGCTGAGCGGGCGCTGGTTCCGGTACTTCCAGATCGCGAGACTTTTCCGTATGCAATTCGACAAGTTTCTGAAGCTCTGGGCTCAAACGGTTCAACTTCGATGGGTTCTGTTTGTGCATCAACTCTGTCAATGCTAACTGCTGGAGTGCCCCTGAAAGCATCTGTTGCAGGCATAGCTATGGGACTAGTTTCTGATACGGTTGACGGTGAGGTTCGTTACAAAACGCTTACTGATATTCTTGGCGCTGAAGATGCGTTCGGCGATATGGACTTCAAAGTCGCGGGAACTAGTGAGTTCATCACCTCAATTCAGTTGGACACAAAACTCGATGGAATTCCATCTGATGTTCTAGCAAACGCACTCAATCAGGCGAAAGAGGCACGGCTCACAATTCTTGATGTTTTGAATGGTGCAATTGCCGAACCTGGTCAGATGAGCAACACTGCACCTCGCATTATAACTGTTCAGATTCCTGTGGACAAGATTGGCGAAGTGATTGGTCCAAAGGGCAAGATTATCAATCAGATCCAGGAAAAAACTGGTGCTGAGATTTCAATTGAGGAAGATGGAACTGTTTACATTGCTTCAAATGATGGAACCTCTGCGGAAAGCGCTAAGGCTCGAGTAAATCAAATTGCGAACCCGAAAGTGCCGCTAGTGGGAGATAAATATCTTGGAACTGTTGTAAAAATTGCTGCATTCGGTGCGTTTATCAACCTAGAAGGTGGTGTTGACGGACTACTGCATGTTACCAAAATGCGCAAGCTTAACGACGGCGAAAGAATCAATGATGTTGAAGATATTGTAAGTATTGGGCAACGAATCAGCGTGAGAATTGCTGAAATTGATCAGCGCGGCAAGTACAACTTGGAACTTGCATAATCTGCTCCAGAATAGGAGGCATGGGTTTCCATGTGCGGTTGCGGCGGATTCTGCGTGCCTCCTTCATTCCGGATAAAAGTGCTCTTAAACCACTCTTGAAGTTGTTCGAAAGCTTGAGCCGTATCAACTCTTTTAGAAGTGTCAGAACTGTGCCAAGTGTGAAGAATATCGGGTGGTAATCATCGCGGAGCTTGAAGTAGTTCGCCATATGACCACGGTTTCTCATAATGTAAAAGCGCACCATATCGCTTGTTGAATTTAATTTTCTTGTGGTACCGATTTTGATGTTGCTGATTTTGCGAGTTCGACGCATAATGATGTCGTTGATTAGTATGGGATCTGTAATTTTCGACGCCAAGTAGCCATAAACTGTATCGTCCCAGTAGATGAAAAAACGCGGATCGGGATAACCAATTTCCTGCACAATTGAGCGGTGGAAAAAACTGCCCTCAAAGCACGCTGTGTTCATCTGCTTATACGTCTCACCTTCTACGAATGAACTCGGTGCGATTGGATTAGGGATGCCCAACTTTGTCAGGAAGTTGTATTGCCAATAAAAGGGCGTTCCATCGAAATTCTGACGAGATGGCTGCAACACGTGGTGATCGTTCTCAAGCGCACTTCTCAGGCGAAGCTGCATAATATCAAGCGCATCTGGTGTAACTGCAACGTCATCGTCCATAGTCCAGATCCAGTCCACGCCGCTCTTGTAGGCAATTTCAACACCCGTCGAAAATCCACCAGAACCACCAGTATTGGTAGCTTGTGGCGCATAAATCACTCTGGTCTCGTTTCCGGCAGGTTCGTGCGCACTTGCACGTTCGTTGACATTAGCCTTGAATCCCCGCACAATTTCTTCAGTTTGTGAAGAGCTCTCGTTATCTACAACTATTACGCTATGAGGACGCACATTCAGGGCACAAATACTATCCAACAGTTCACGCAACAAATCTTGACGTTTGTACGTTACAACAACTATGGCAACTTCTTGATTACTAGCCGTATTCATGTCTTCAATTATACCACACCGGCACAATTTCCACTAGAACGACGACGGTGCACTCGCAGAGGGCGGCGAACTACGTTCGTGGGTACTTGGTTGTGTTTGTGCTGGTGTTGTTTGCTCACCTGCGGCTCGTGCGAGCAAGCTCACGGTACTTGGGTGCGCGGGGGCTTGAGTGTTTGTGTGGGTGTGATTTTGTGCGAGCGCGAGCAATTTAACGGTGTTTTCAAAGAAAACGCAGATTTCTGCGCGAGCCGTAGGTGGGCCCAACCTCACACATGAGCAAAATACTCAGCACATGTGGAAAACTGGTATGGAACTTCGGCACGTGCAAGTTTAGCAGAATTTCACGAAGTGAAATACCGTTGTTCCGCGTAGCAAAACTCCACGATTGAAAACTAGAAAGTAGTAAAGTC
>AXYY01000020.1 GCA_000485475.1 Candidatus Ancillula trichonymphae ImTpAt | reverse complement strand
AAAACTTGAAAAGCTGCGTGTCAATAGTCGCGATCATTTTCATAAATATGTGCGGGTGTTGTCCAAATACATCAAAGAAAATTATCTTTGAAAGTACATAAACCAGTTCCACGCAAACTTCAGGGTCTGTTATCTACAGAAATATTAGGATCACAAAATTAGGATAACCGAAATGATCCATTCAAGACTTTATTACTAATTATACAGAAGTAAACTACTGGTTGAAACTATCTCCAATATGATTAAAACTCCAATATGATTAAAATAGTACATACTACCCAACCAACACTAATACCCCCCCCCCCCCATCTAGTCCGTGATATGTGGTACGCGAGCATCATAAAATGAGATGCATACCCCAACTGTAATTGATTCAATCAATGTGAGCAACTTTGATAATACACATAAAGTAATTTGGCGGAATTGGTTTTATACTGATGATTTTCAACTAGGATATACAACAATTATTGATAAGTTTATCGAGTGTCTTAATGAACAAACTGTAGTTGAACTTTCTGAGACTTTACCGTACAGGCATAACACTGATCAAATTTATGAAGAACAAAAAGAATTTACCCAATTTTATTAAATATTTTGATTATTTACTTGTAGTAGCAACCTGTGAACAACAAAGAATAATAAAAGATATCATATCAAAATATTACGAACCACCAAAGGACGTACAGAAAAATGGCATCTGAGCTCAATGAATTGGAACGAAAACTCGCCCAAGCGGAAGATGGAATTGCTGAGCTTGAACGGCAGACTAAGCAGTTAAAACGACAGAAAAGTTTGGACTAGTTTGGGAGGATAAACCTGAGCAAGTGTTGAAGACTGTAAAAATAAATTGCCCATTCTTAAGGAGATTGCGGATCACAAAATATTAACTGGCGATCATAATGCGCCAACAAATCTCATAATTGAGGGAGATAATTACCATGCACTTTCGGTGTTGAATTGGGACACATAGGGGTAAGATTAATGTGATCTATATTGATCCACCTACTTATACAATACTGACAATAAAGACTTTATGTATATATAATGATTATTGATAAGGAAGATGACTTTAAACATTCAAAATGGCTTTACATTTATGTATAAACGTCTTGTGCTTGCTAAAGATTTGCTTGCTGAAACTGGTGTAATATTTATTTCAATTGATGATAATGAACAAGCACATTTAAAGTTGTTATGTGATGAGATTTTAGGGAAGGGAATTTTGTTGGTAACTACATTTGGCATAAAAAACTTACTGGGGGCTACAACAATAAAAACATAAATATTCAACATGAATATATCGCAGTATATGCAAAGTAGTATGCGACAAATCTCATACTTGGAGACAAAAGATAGTTCATACAAGCTGACCGACGAAAATGGAAGAAAATATAAGTGGGATAGTTTGTGGAATGTTGGAAGACTAACTTATTCAAAAAGTCTTGATTATGCCATAAAGGCACCTGATGGTAGCGATATTTTTCCACTTGGGGAAAGGGGAGTATCGTTTTGGTTATGGAGTAAAGACACAGTAGCAAAAAACAAGGATAAGCTTAAATTTCAGCAATCAAAGGGTGGTAGTTGGCGAATTTACAAACGAATATACGCCTCAGAAAGTGTGGTCTCTGGCTCAATGTTAGATAAAAATATAGTCAAAGGAAATACAACTCTTTACGATAAATAAAAACATATTTATCGGTAACAGCGTATTTGGATACGCCAAACCAACTGAGCTCATAAAATACCTAATTGAAAAGATACCAGTCAATAGCTTTCCCATGACTTGTCTTAGACTTCTTCGCAGGTTCCTGGTACAACTGGTCATGCAGTTCTTGAGCTAAATAAACAAGACGGAGGCAATCGACAATTTATTTTATGCACTAATAACGAAAATAATATCGCAACTAATGTAACTTACCCAAGGATAAAAACCGTCATAACTGGTGTTGATCGGATGAAAGTAAGTATTCTGATCCAATCCCCGCAAATCTTCGTTACTTTAAAACGGATTTTGTAGAAAAATTGAAACTAATGCAAACACTAAAGAAAAACTAGTTGAACGCTGCAATGAGATGATTTGTATTCGCGAAAACTGTTTTGATGAGGTTACCAATAATGACAATTGGAAAATATTCCAAAATAATAATAAACAAGTGGTAATAATTTACAATCCCGACTCAATTGCAGATGTGGTCAAGTGGTTAAATGATACTGATAGTACTTGTGATCTAAAAATTTATGTATTTAGTTATGGCAATGATACATATGATAGCGATTTTTCAGGGCTAACGGTAAAATTTGAATTAGTCCCAATACTTGAGAATATTTTAGAGGTTTATCGTAGAATTTTCACACTAAAGGAAGGTAATGAATAATGTATATTCTCGTACATTATCAAGAAACTGCTGTTATGAAATTATAAAACGTTTAGAGAACTATTACGAACTAGTTATTCGCAAACACAACTGGTTTTCAAATCCCCCCACTGGTTCTGGTAAAACTGTAATGGTTACCAATGTATTAAAACGATTACATGATTACATGATGATGACTTACCTGGAAAATATGTATATATTTGGACATCGCCAAATCAACTTCATGAACAAAGCCGTAAGAAACTTGAAAAATTTTAATTGATACCCGCTATAAAATCATCGCGGTCTAGAAAACATTGAAGCGAATGCTATGCAAGAAAATACTCTGCTATTTACCAATTGAATCTGTATTTTCAACTAAGCGCAAAACAGGTGAATGGTGGGTGTCAAACAAGGCAGTGCGACAAGGTGAAGATGAACGAAATTTGATTGATGTTCTAAATAAAACGAGGGATGTAGGATTGGAAGTAATTTTGATTATTGATGAAGCTCATGGAACATATCTTGGCAAAAATCCGCAAATGCTAATCAATGGAGTTATACAACCAAAAATGGTGTTTGAAATTTCTGCAACACCCGTTTTACACAACCAAGCGGAGAAAATATAACTGACAATAAAGCGCGAGTTATTAAAGTTAATTTTGAAGATGTTGTTAAGTTTGGTCTGATCAAACAAGACACGCGGATTAACGAAGGTTTAGGAAAATTTTTACAGTTAGAAACTTCACAACTTGAAGAAGTGATTAATGCATCACTTGACAGAAGAGAAAAACTAGCTATTAAATATCAGGAAATTGGTAGCAATGTAAATCCTTTAGTTTTAGTGCAAATTGCCAATAGTGATAGCAATAATAACGCATTTGATATATCAATTAAACAACGCGTCGAAGAGTTGTTACTCAATAAAGGTATTGCCTATGAAAATGGTAAGCTAGCAGTGTGGTTAAGTGATGATAAACAAAATTTGGAAAATATTGTAGCAAATAACAATGAGGTTCAAATATTGCTTTTTAAGCAAGCAATTGCACTTGGTTGGGATTGTCCGCGTGCCCAAATTTTGTGTATGCTTCGTGAAATTGGATCAACTACTTTTAAAATTTAAACAGTAGGTCGTGTACTTAGAATGCCAGAATTGAAGCACTACGAAGAGGATGAACTCAACTCAGCATATGTTTATACAAACCTAGAATCAATTATTGTTGATGACAATGATACTGATGCAAAAGCATTTATTAAAATGCAAGGTGCTCTTTTGCGTGAAAATATTGAAAATGTTGAACTTCCATCAATTTATTTACATCGTACGGATTTCCATGACTTGGCTGCGCTAACTTCAAAGAAACACTAGTTAAACACCTTGATGGCAAATTCGGAATTTCAGATGTGAGAGTCGCTAGCGAAAGATACGATAAAATTGCTGAACAATTAGTATTAAATCCTGAACACTTGCAAAGTGCAATAATCACTGATGTAAAAATTAGTATTTTAGATGAAATTAACCAAGAAAATATTAACAAAATTGCTAAAAGAATGCTGTCAAAACATGACACAACAACAATTGAGCGCTTATTTTGGTATCAAGATAAAAGATTGGATATTGCCGTATAATGTGGCGCGTTCTCATTCAAGAATGATGAGAACAATTTATGAGTGGTTTACGAGTTGTGATATCGGATCGGAGACTAGAGATCAAGTTCATCGTATAATTATTTGTAATGAGGATAATTTAATAAAAATATCCGAGGCAGTTACTCGGCTAAACGGACAGTACGAAATTGACCAATGGGAAGATATTAACACCAAAAGAGAACGTGAAGAAAGTTCATGGAATTACCTGATAAAGATGAATTTGGTGATAATTACGAGTTAATTGGGACAAATAAATACGCTTTTAATAAATGTTTTGTTCGTAGGGAGCGATCGCAAGCAGAGCGCAAATTTGAACAAATATGTGAAAAAAATCTTGACATTGACTGGTGGTATAAAAATGGGGAACAGATGAAGCAGTACTT
>AXYY01000019.1 GCA_000485475.1 Candidatus Ancillula trichonymphae ImTpAt | reverse complement strand
CGCACACCATCCTCCGCGTGTTCTGCGCTGCGATCACCCGCACTAGCATTGTGCTTAAATTTTTTGGGTGGCAAGTAGTCAAACAACTCCCCCAGATGTACTGGAACGCCCAAAACTGCGACACGCAGAAAAACACTTGACATGCGCTTATTATATCACATGCATTAATAACTTGAGTGCACAAAACTACCGGATGCATTATTTTAAGAAGCTCCTTGACAAATCCAAAAGTATGTGCTATAATAAACTCGATCCGCTTGCTACTGAAAACAACCAGTAAGTGCAACTTGACTTAGAGGGGTATGGTGAAATGGTATCATTACGGTCTCCAAAACCGTCGGCCTGGGTTCAATTCCCAGTACCCCTGCTTTTTGTGTGAGGGGGTAGCGTGAAGGCACTTGGTGGTGTGTTGCGGTGTGGATTTGCAGTACAGATTTGTGGAGTAAGCTGGAGGTGCTGCTATAACAGGTAAGAAAGGTAGTATGAGTAAAGAACTTAATAACGATGAAAAGATAACTAAAAATGGCGGTGCGAAGAAAGACACAAGTGAAAGTGGAGTGAAAAAAAGTGGTCCTATAAGGGGTGTAATACTGTTTATACGCCAGATTGTAAGCGAACTAAGAAAAGTTGTAACTCCAACCAAAGATGAACTCATTGAGTATACAATTGTTGTTTTGGTCTTCGTTTTGATAATTATGATTTTCATCACAATAGTTGATTTTGGAATTGGTAAAGCTATTATGGCTCTATTTGCGAAGTAGTTGGTTTTGAGTAAAGGATAATTGTGATGACAGACAACAAGAAAATAGCAGAGAGCGAAGCGCTAGAAAAGCTAGAACAAGCGTTAAGTTCGGTTGAAGGTGACGGAGAGTGGGTGCTTATTCGGACGTATTCTAAACGCGAAAGAAGTGTCAAGGTGAACATTGAGAACCGAGTTGCTAGTCTGAATCTAGGCGATTCTATTTTTGAAGTGATTATTCCTGAGGAAACTGTTGTGCAGATTAAAGACAACATAAAAAAGAAGATTGTTCGTTCGAGACTTCCTGGTTACTTGCTGGTGTGCATGGATATCTACAACAAAGATGCTGTCGCAGAACTGCGCAGAACAAATGGTGTCATTGATTATGCTGGAGGAATGCACGAACCTATTCCGCTAACTCGCGAGGAACTTTTAGGAATTCTTGGTCCGATTGTTATCAAGTTCACCTCTAATGAGGTTGTGGCTGATGACGTGAACCCATCAATTAGCGTCGGTCGTAGTGCGTCTGGTGACGGTGTAGAAGTTGACTTCACAGTGGGTGAAACTGTAATAGTAACAAGCGGACCTTTTGAGTCCATGGATGCAACTATTTCAGATATTGATGTTGCACATGAACGAGTCTGGGTCCTCCTTTCTCTGCTCGGTCGTGAAACACCTGTTAAGCTGAGCTTGCAGCAGATTATGAAGCAAAAAGTCTAGAAAATGCATCATCATGGCTGTAAACTCTTATATTTGCTGCACGGACCAAATTTGAACATGCTCGGCAAACGAGAGCCTGGAATATACGGTAGCCGGTCACTGGACGATGTTGTTTTGGCAGTTGAACGCGCAATCTTGAAGAGACCGCAGCTGGAAGAGCAAGACACGCGCGCAGATCAATGCAGCATGAAGTTGGTGCATCGGCAGACGAACTCAGAGGCTGAGCTAATCAGTTGGTTTCAGGAGATTTTCCAAGATGTCCAGAATACTGCTGGTGTTATAATAAATCCTGGCGCGTTCACACACTACTCATATGGACTTCGAGATGCTATGGCAATGCTGGGCTCATCGTCTGTGCCGGTTGTTGAAGTACACATCTCCAATCCACATGCGCGTGAAGATTTCAGGCACAATTCTGTTGTATCACCAGTGGTTACGGGAACAATTGCTGGATTAGGAGTGGTTGGTTACGAACTAGCGGCTGAATATATCCGAAAGCTTCAGGATGCTTAACTTCATCAAAAATCTGCGGCCGTTGAGCCTCTGGGCAAGTTATCTTCCAGTAATAATCGGCGGTCTAAATGCGGTGGAAACACTACAACTTGAGAAAAAAGCAGCAGTTGCATCGGCAATCCCGCTATTTGTGCTGTGTTTGCTAGTTGCAATCTTTCTTCAACTTGGATCAAACTATGCTAATGAGTACTACGACTCGATCAACGGGGTTGACAAGTACAAGGACAAAACACTTGAGGTTGAATCCAGGCCAAATTTGGAGTCTGAAGTATACAAGAAGCGATTTTTCTTCAATACAACGATGGGCGCAATAACTGGTTTAACACTAGTAAATCTTACTCCACTAGACTTCGCATCAAAAGTAGTTATGCTAATCATTGGAATTGTATCACTGGTTGCACTTTATGCGTATGCAGGATCGAAGCGCCCGTATGGACATAGTGGTTTTGGAGAACTTGCAGTATTCACATTCTTCGGATCGGTTGGAACACTTGGAACATATTACATTGAACTAGGTGGGCAAATCACCTGTACATATCAAGGTCTTGGAAAAATCGTTCTAAAAGCAGTTTCCATTGGACTAGTAATTGCTGGAATGTTGATGATAAACAATTTGCGTGATATTCAAACTGATTCTCAAGCCCAAAAACGCACAATAATGGTAAAACTTGGCGCAAAAAGAGGTGTAATTGTATATATTTCAACCACTCTACTAGCAAGTCTAATAGCGTTTATCACAACTAGAATTTATTTATTAACAATTTCGTGCATATTTTTAGTAATTCTTATCAATATTCGTCAATTTATAAACTTAAAGGAGCAGAACTATAAAGATGCATTCATATACAATACACTTCTAGGGTTTGTCTTAACTGTTATCTTAATATTTTGATGCAACTAGTTGTTTTACGTACTTCTATTTCGTTTTTGACTTCATGTTCAGCTTAGTGTGTGCTCTGTGCGAAAGTGGAGACATTTTACCATTTGGACTCCACAGATCCATCTCGCATTCCGTTTGAATTTTCTTGTAGTAGCCTGAATATATATACCGTAGTGCGTGCAGCGGGAAGTATATCGATAAAAACACCGCCTTCGCAATGCGCGCAGATCTAGACTTCTCGTTGTGATGCGCATATGTATTTGTCAACTTATTTTGATACTTGATGAAATCCTTGCGCCTGTTCTCAATGCGGCGCGCACTAACTCCAGCAACCATTTTTTCTGCGTACACAATCTTGTAGCCGTGCTTCTTGAAGTGAACAGTTATGTCAACATCTTCATGCAACTTGTCTTCGAGGTCCAAGCAAAACTCGCGCCCAAGCGCTTTCCACGCCCTAGCTCTTATGGACATGTTCGAACCGAAGAGTATGACGTCTTTCCTCTGCGAAAACAGCTGGATTGCCTTACGAATCTCATTATCTCTACGAAGTGCGAACCGCCGCATTGGCATGTCGTAGTACGTGACGGGACCAGTTACACCCATGACTTTGGAATCACTAGTGTACGCATTAACAACTGCTTGTGTCCAGCCCGGACAAATTAAAGTGTCCGCATCAATTCTGCCCAGAATATCACCAACTGCAGCCTCAAAACCAGTGTTACGGGCTGGAATCATACCTTGTCTAGCATTTTCCTGGACGAGCCGTATGTCAACCGTACCACCCGCACTTTTGTATTCGCGCGCGAAATCTTGCACCAGTTGTTCGGTGTCATCAGTTGACATATTGTTGACCACAACTATTTCCAGCGGTTTCAGCCGTTGATTTAAAGCAGCAGCAAGGCACTGCCTAATAATCGCATTCTCATTATACACAGGTACGACTATTGACACCGTTAATCTACTCATGCTATAATCATTATAGCATATTTTAGGAGGCATTTTGAGCGGAAAACTAAATCTGAGTAAGCTTTTTACTGAAGACGGTGACAATAAGGAAATTGGAAGGTGGACGAATGTTATATTGATGAGGATTACGCTGTTTATCTTTGGTGGTATTTTCATTTGGTATGCAATCAACCAACTTTCGTCTATTATTTCGGTCGTAATTATTGCCTACTTTTTTGGTGTTACACTTGAACCGCTCGTAAATTTTTTGGCATCAAAGGGAGTGAAGAAAAGTGTAGGCGCTGCGTTATGCATCTTCGCAATTCTGGCAGCTATTATACTCATAATGGTGCTCTTTGGAGGACTCCTAATCTCACAACTAACCGCACTGCTCAACGATATTCCGGATTCGTATGTGTCACTGCAAAAGTTTGTGCATGAGGAATTTAAGTTCGAACTACCAACTGGAAGTGAAATTACTGAGCAGTTGTTCATAAAATACGCTAATGAAATAGGATCGCAGGCAGTTGGTGCGGGTATATCACTATTTGCGACGCTGATCAACACAATAACTGCAATCATGCTCATATACTACTTGAGCTCGCAAGGAGACAGGTTCAGAAACTTGGTTGTGCGGCACTTTCCAACGCAAAAACAGCTGAAAATCCGCGAGACCATGTCAATAGTGAGTTCAAAAGTTGCAGCTTTCTTAGACTCTAGACTTATACTTGCCATAATATCAACTGTTGTCACATCCATCTTCCTGAAAATTATGGACATTCCATTTTATCTACCACTAGGACTATTTGTTGGAGTTATATCACAGTTCATTCCGACGATTGGTGCATATATTGGAAGTGCGTTACCTGTTCTTGTGTGCCTGAGTTTAAAGGGGCTCGTTGTAACGGTTATTGTTCTAGTTTTTTTGGTAATCTACCAGCAAATTGAGAACTTCATATTCTTGCCGAAAGTCAGCGCAGAAACTCTTCAACTAAATCCAGCTGTAACATTTCTTGCAGTGTTGTCATTTGGCTACCTCTTCGGCCCTCTTGGTGCGTTTCTGGCGCTCCCAGTTACTGCGACCCTATCAACTCTTCTAAAGATCTACCTGAAGATTTACGAAATTGCACCTGAAACTGATCTAGGGAAAGTTGATGGCTGACTCATATTCAAAACGCCGCGCAAGTGCTAGTGCAGCTTCTTTACCGTAGATGACTGGAATTGTCTGCGTGCCATTTAGTACATCTTCATCCATATCATCAACGTCATCTCGAATTTGATACGCAATTCCGTAGTACTCCCCTCGTTTTGCAATGTCATCGAGATCTTCAACCAGTTCCGGCGAAAACCGGTCCTTTAGTGCGAGATAAGTTCCTAGCCGAACTGAAAATCCCATCAACGCACCTGTCTTGCGCCTCAGAACGTCAACAATCTCCTCAATCGTTGGTGTGTAGTTATTACTTTTCCACGCAGATTCTGCGAGTTGTCCTTCTGCTATGTGCCTGAAAACACTCAGCGCGTTCGATATAATATAGCCATCATTCAACTTGCCAAGTATTGTCAACGCTCTAGCAAAAAGCACGTCACCAGTAACCAATGCAATGTTGTTGTCATACTCTTCGTGTAGACTATTGACACCTCGACGCACGCAGTTATTGTCCAACAAGTCGTCATGAACTAGTGAAGCATTGTGAATCATCTCAATTCCGCGCATTGCCACCTTTGCACAAGACAATGCATCATCAAGAAGCATTTTGCGAACTTGACCAGCCCGTTCCATTGAATTTAATAACAACTTGCTGCGAATCATCTTGCCTGGCACTCTGTCAAAATGCGTCACGATCTTGTTGAGATACTTTTCCTGCTCTTTGTCGTATTCAAACTCTTCTAAACTACCGATCTCCACAGCAACTACCTTTTAACTGCTCACAACAGACCTCAGTGGTTTAGCGTAATGAGTCGTAATCTTTTTCTTAAATATATGAACCGCGACTTGCCCTAGAAAAATACGCTTAATTCTCACAGTCTTAAACCTACCAAGTTCACCATATATTCCAGTTTCCTAAAATCATACCACTTCAAGATGCTGTTCGCTAAATACACATAATCCTAAGTATTACCACCGAATAGGCTTGCTAGCCGTCACATAATGTGCTTCATGTAAAGTTTTGCGAATGGCCGAACTACCCCGATACGGCTCAGAAAACTCAAGAATTACCAGGTGCCCGTTGTTCTTCAAGACTCGATAAAACTCGCCCAGTGCGCGTGCAGGATCCCGCAGATTTCTCAGACCGAACGAGATGCATACGAGATCCTGACTTGAATCCTTGCACTTGATCGAAAATGCGTCTTGAAGACTAAACTGCACCTTAATATTGTCCAGATTCTGCAGATTCCTCTTCCGCGCTCGTTCAATCATCAGTTCAGAAATGTCAAGTGCCTGAATTCTAGCAGATTTTGCAGTTTGCGTAGACAAAAGTCTGGCCAAGCACTCAGTTGAAAGACCAGTTCCGCAAGCAACATCAAGCGCTCGAGAAACTGCCGCCAACTCAACACTTGTTTTTAAGTTCTTGATGAACCTGCGATGCCAAGACCCCACAAAATCAAGCGACATGACCGAGTTAATTAAGTCATACCGCCTGGCTATTGAATTAAAGTTGATAACTGCTGCAGTTGGATTACTTTCCACCAAACAGCTTCCACGGATCTATAATGCCACCTTTCCCACTTGAGTCCGAATCGTCCTCATCAGTTGTCGGTACCGGTTCCTCTTTTATCTGGTCTAGTGTAACCTCAATCTCATTTACTTCATTCTTGTTGCGTATGTACTTCAACTTCACTTTCGAATTGAGTGGCATCGCGCGAATGTATCCGATCAAGGAGAACGAAGAGGAGACTGCTTTACCGTTAAACTCCAGAATAACATCACCTTTTTGAAGTCCAGTTTTTTCAGCGGTTGAACCAGAAATAACAGAATCTACTCGAGCGGCTTTTCGACTGGTTCCGTTGACTTCTACTGTCACATCTTTTAGTGTAGCACCAATCTGCACATGCTCAGCTTTCCCCTTCTCAATCAACTGCGCGGTCACCGACTTGACCAAGTTCGACGGAATAGCAAAACTCAGACCAATTGAACCACTAGACGATGAAGTTGTAGCAAATGAACTAGTAACACCAATCAACTCACCATTCGCGTTGAACAACGGTCCTCCAGAGTTACCAGGGTTGACAGATGCGTCGAACTGAATAGCGTTAATAATAGTGGGAGCGTTGTAACTACCCGAAGACGAAGTAGTTGCAAGTACTGGACGGTCAAGTGCAGAAATTATGCCCTCAGTTGCAGTATTCGAAAGTCTCAGTGGATTTCCAACCGAGAGAACTTTCTCACCAACAATTAGTGCTGAACTATCACCGAACTTGACCGGAATCAAACCGTCGGAGGGTAAACTGCTCAACTTGATGAGTGCCAAATCCGAAGTAGGATCAGCCCCAATAACAGTGGCATCATACACTCGTCCGTCACTCATAGTCACCGAAATTGCGGCGCTTTTCACTTCAGAAACAACATGATTGTTCGTGATAATATGCCCTTCTTTATTATATACGATTCCAGAGCCCAAGCTCAGAGCACCCGAACCAGTCGCTTTATCTGAAATCTGAATACTTACTGCACTCGGACCAACTGCTGCAACAACTTTTGTCCAGTCAGGAACCGAGCCATCATGTTTATATGCTGCATTCAACAAGCGTTCCTGATCTACTTTACCAATATCTGCTAGTGAACCTCCTCGCTGCACGAAATGAATAAGTCCAAAGTTAGCAGCAAGAAATACCAATGCACAAGTTATGAGCGCGCTGAGAACACCAGTTGTAGCAAGTCTACGACTAGAAATCTTCTCGTTCATCGTTTTGGGCGTACCACCCTCAGGAGCCTCCTGTATGCCAGCAGTTGCACTGAAACCAGACTCAAAAGTTCTGGGAGCCTCAGCATTTTGCGCACCCTGAGTTTGTGCTTCTTCAGAAAGTGATGCGGACTGCAAGTTTTCTTCAGGCGCTGCGGCCGCATTCGCAAAGGATTCAGCCGAAGCAGTCCCTGGTGTTCCAACTGAACTTGCGTAACCACTTGCAGTTGTCTGTTTAGCAGCATCGCCACTCTTCAAGCTAGCAACAAACGCATCAAGCGATGAAAGTTGCCCTAAAGTCACATCATCTCCCGCGTTCACCTTAGCAGTCTCTCCCGCATTCTGTGAGATTACGCCCGGACCACTAATGGAACCACCTTGGGCGAACGCACTTGGTAGCCCACCGTCTACACCGCCATCTTGTCCATTTCGGTTTCCATCTCTATTAAACTCTCCATACGTCTCATTTGTCATCTTCTAGTTCTCCTATTCTCCTTGTTCCTTCCTACTCCCACTGCCATTTTAACGCATAGTAATCGTCAAAACCCACATCCCGTGCATTATACGACACAAAACTCTACTTCTCGTATAAGCACTCTAAAAACAAACTAAAAGTTAACCGGTTCACCAGCTAACCTAGTCCTTAAGGGGGATAACACAAAAGCACAAGAATGTCAAGCATTTACCAAAATTTGACTTTGTGCACAGAAAGAATACACCACAACTGCGACTAAACGAAGAAGAATGTGTCAAACAACATCGGTACAAACTTCAAGACTAAAAAGACCAGTGTGAATGCAACAACTGCACTCACTAGTGCTGCAATTATCAGAAGTCTAGTTTGTCTACACACTTTAAGTTCACGCACAGCCTTCACCGTGTATAGAATACCAGCAAGCCAGTAGATGAGTAGCCCAATGACAAGCATATACCACGCAATATTCTCAAGAACTAGAAAAGTGGTAGAACATGTGCTCGAACCTCTGCATGCATCATTTAGAATTACGCTGCTCTTGCTGAAAAGAATCAGCGGCATAGAAAATAGCAGGTTTGCCGCACCAACCTTGCCAACGATATTCACTGGAATTACTGATCTTTTGTTCAGAATAAGTGCAGAATACTGGAAGAATAGTAGCGCTTCACGCAGAAACATGGCAACCAAAATCCAGCTCGGAATTAAGCGTCTGGAAACCAGCATAATCAGTAGAACGAATATGAACAACCTGTCTGCAATGGGGTCCAGAATCTTGCCAACTTTTGTCACCTGTGAATACCTACGAGCAAGAAATCCATCAAAGAAGTCCGAAATAGATGAGAATATGACTAGAACAACTGCCATTTCATCGCGCCGCACCCCAATGCACCACGCAGAAGCGGGTACTAGTAGTACTCGGACGAACGAGATAAAATTAGGAACAGTTAGTATTTTGTTCGTTGCACCATCTTTATTAAGTGTTGACGATACATGACTTGATATATTTTTAACGATCGTCATATCAACTACTTTCCAACTACTTTACTTACCAACCGCAGTATTTTAGCAAAAGACTCTGGATCAAGTGCGGCTTTTCCAATCAATAATCCATCAACATCTTCTTTTGATACCAAACCTGTAACAGAATTCAAATTCACCGAGCCTCCGTAAACCAAGGAGATTTTATTCGCTGCAACTTCCCCCAATTCTTCTGCTATGTGCGCTCTGATTCCAGCCAATGCTTCTTGTAAAAATGAGGAGTTGCAAGTTTTTCCATTACTAACTGACCAGCGGGGCTCGTAGGCAACAACGACTTTCTCCAGGAATGGTATAACATCATCTTTACCAATTCTACTGATTTTTTGCACAACTGGATTCAACTGCTTGAAGAGAAACTCAAAGTCTGGATGTTCGCGCGGTTCTTCACTCTTTTCGCCAATACAAATTATTGGTTTTATCCCGACCTCAAGGGCCCTTGTTGCTTTTTTCAGGACTACTTCATCTTCTTCATGATGATACTTTCTGCGCTCGGTGTGACCAATTAGTGAATACGAAACTCCAAGTTTAGCCAACTGAAGTGCTGAAATTTCACCAGTGTATGCACCGGACTTGTATGATGACACATCTTGAGAACCGTACAGAATTGGCAAACTGTCCGCAGTAACTAGCGTCTGAATTGATCGAAGTGTAGTAAAAGGCGCAAGCAACAACACCTGCACCTTCGTATAATCATGATTTGCATAATACAATAACCACGCCAACTTCTGAACGTAATGCGTCATCTCTAAGTGATCGAAATTCATCTTGAAATTGACCGCAATCAGTTTAGAACGAAAGTTACTCACTAAGAACCTCAATGCCTGGAAGTGCAATGCCCTCTAAAAACTCCAAGGATGCACCTCCACCTGTTGAAATGTGGCTGAAGTCATCTTCACTAAAAGGTTTTCCAGTTTCGCAATTGTCCAGGATGCGAACCGCAGCAGCAGAGTCACCACCGCCAATTACAGTAAATGCACCTTTCAGTTTAGCGTGCACTAGAGCAGTTGCAATTGCAGAGGTTCCTCCCGCATATGCGCTCTTTTCGAAAACGCCAGCTGGACCGTTCCAAATAACTGTTTTGGAGTTCTCGATTACTTGCGCAAACTGCTTACGAGTTTCAGGTCCAATATCTAGTCCCATTTTATCCGCAGGAATTGCATCGGACACAAAAACGCCTTCAAGTTCCGCATCACCAGTTTCCGAAGCTGGGAACTCTTTTGCAACTACGACGTCAGCGGGCAGTAGTAGTTTAATATTGCGCTCTTTTGCTTGCTGAATATAACCTTTAACAGTTTCAATTTGATCAGCCTCAAGTAAAGAAGTGCCGATCTCATATCCAAGTACAGCCAAAAATGTGTACGCCATACCACCACCAACCAGAATGTTGTCCGCAATTTTCAGCAAGTTTACAATAACACCAAGTTTATCAGAAACCTTCGAGCCCCCGAGAACAACAGTTAGCGGACGACCAGGATTATCCATAACTTTTGAAAGTGCTTCAACCTCTTTTTGCACAAGTTTTCCAGACACCGCAGGCAAGAGCTTGGCAACATCATATACAGACGTATGTTTACGGTGCACAACACCAAAACCGTCGGAAACGAAAATGTCTGCCATATCTGCGAGTTTTTGTGCAAATTCCGCGCGCTGTAGAGCATCTTTCGAAGTCTCGGCCTGGTTGAACCGCAAATTCTCCAGCAGAAGTATTTGTCCAGATTTTAACATTTCAACCTTATTCCGCGCGTCCTCACCAACAGTATCGGTAGCAAATTCAACAGAAACGTTCAGCAACTCATTCAACCTCTTAGCAACAGGAGCAAGAGAAAATTCAGACTCAACCTCAAATGCACTCTGGGGTTTCGGGCGGCCCAGATGTGTCATTATGATGACCGATGCGCCCGCAGCAAGTAGTTCCTTAATAGTCGGTAACTCTGCACGAATTCGTCCATCATCTGTAATAGTTTTGCCGTCAGTTTTGCTAATGGGCACATTAAAATCCACACGAAGTAGCACTTTCTTGCCACGAATATCTCCAAGTTCCTTAATTGTCTTCAAAGTTGCCACTATTTCTCCTTCTTATTTTCTTAAAATTACTAATACTACTACTAACCACCGCCAGCTGCAGCACCCAAATCCACCAGAAAAGTTACTAAACTGGTGGACTGGATGTGCTAGTACATTTACAATCGCTCGCCGATGTATTGAGCAAGTTCAACTAAACGGTTCGAGTAACCCCACTCATTATCGTACCAAGCAATGACCTTAACCTGATCACCGAGGACCTTAGTCAATTCGGCATCAAAAATTGACGATCGCTCATCTTGTTGAATATCTGTAACAACTAGTGGATCTTCAGAGTAGGCCAAAATTCCCTTGAGATCTACTTTTTCAGACTCCGCTTTGACTAGTGCATTTAACTCCTCTGCACTCGCCACTGGCTTCTCCGGTATGAATGTCAGGTCAACAATCGAACCAGTTGGGACTGGAACACGCACAGCGAACCCCGTGAACTTACCTGCCAGTTCTGGTATAACAAGTGCAACTGCTTGTGCGGCACCAGTCTTGGTCGGAACCATGTTCAAAGCTGCCGCACGCGCTCGACGAAGATCTGAGTGTGGTCCATCTTGCAGATTCTGATCAGCAGTGTATGCGTGAATAGTTGTCATAATGCCCTGCTTAATACCAACAGTTCGCTGCAGCGCCTTCGCAAGAGGTGCTAGGCAGTTGGTTGTGCATGACGCATTTGATACAACTGTGTGCTTTGAAGAGTCGTAGTCAGTATGATTAACTCCAATCACAAATGTACCATCAATATTGCCCTTACCAGGAGCAGAAATGACAACTTTTTTAGCACCGCCTTTCAAGTGTGCGCGTGCAACATCACCGTCGACAAAACGGCCAGTAGATTCAATAACAACATCTGC
>AXYY01000018.1 GCA_000485475.1 Candidatus Ancillula trichonymphae ImTpAt | reverse complement strand
AATCAGCATGTGCGCAGAGTTGTATGGGAAGAGGTTCATCAGTGCGTAAGCTGTTCGCCCTCTGTGCACGATGAGTCCATCTTCATCAGTTTTCTGCGGCGCCAAGCAAAACGGGCACTCCTGACCGTGCTTTGCTCTTGGAGTTTCGCCTTTCACGTACGCCATGCGATGAGGTGACCAGAGCCTGGTGAAGCAATCTTCTTGGCTGGCATACTCACTAGCGGCTTCAATCTGGATACTATCACTTGGACTAGACATTAGACTTGCACTCGCTGATTAACAATATCTTCAATTTTTTGAACTGCCGCATCAACTGGAACTCCATTTTCCTGTGAGTCGTCACGATACCGAAATGAAATTGCATCTGCACCCGCATCTGCTTCACCTGCAATCAATATGAACGGCACTTTCGACTGAGACGCGTTTCTAATTTTCTTGGGGAATCTATCATCAGAAGAGTCCAACTCGCAGCGAATTCCCTTCACACGCAGTTTTTCTGCAACTGTCTCCAAATACGCGTTGAACTCGTCTGCAACTGGTACCAAAAGCACCTGCACTGGTGAAAGCCAAGGCGGAAACGCACCTGCATAGTGTTCAATCAGCACTCCGAAAAACCGTTCAATAGAGCCGAATAGTGCGCGATGAATCATAACTGGTTGTTCAAGCTTTCCTTCACTACTCTGGTAGGTTATGCCAAATCTTGCCGGAGTGTTAAAGTCCAGTTGAATGGTTGACATCTGCCATGTGCGCCCAATTGCATCCCGCGCCTGCACTGAAATCTTGGGGCCGTAGAACGCCGCACCGCCTGGATCTGGTACCAGTTCAAGCTTTGAATTTCGCGCAACTTTTTCCAGTGTATTAGTTGCAGTTTCCCATATTTCATCACTGCCCACGTACTTGTGCGGATCTTTGGTGGAAAGTTCGAGGTAGAAATCGCTAAGTCCGTAGTCCTTTAACAACTCCAAGACAAACTTCAACAACGAGGTAAGTTCAGACTCCATTTGTTCTTGTGTACAATAAATGTGTGCATCATCTTGAGTTAATCCGCGCACTCGCGTAAGCCCATGAATAACGCCAGACTTTTCGTAACGATACACAGTTCCAAACTCAAACAACTTCAGGGGCAGCTCGCGATAACTGCGGTTGCGTGAGCGATATATTAGCGTGTGCATCGGACAATTCATGGGTTTGAGGTAGTAGTCCTGACCAGGTTTTTGAATGTTGCCGTGCTCATCAAGTTCCTCATCTAAATGCATAGGCGGAAACATACCATCTTTATACCAACTCAAGTGTCCTGAAATCTCGTACAAACTACCCTTCGTAATGTGCGGCGTGTTAACAAATAAATAACCAGCCTCGATGTGTTTCTTGCGCGAATACTCCTCCATCACCATACGAACTACTCCGCCTTTGGGGTGGAAAACTGCAAGTCCAGAACCGATTTCATCAGGAAATGAGAACAAGTCCATTGCAACTCCAAGTTTCCGGTGGTCCCTCTTGGCTGCTTCTTCAAGACGCACCAAGTACGCGGTAAGTTCCTCTTTGGTTGCCCACGCAGTTGCGTAAAGTCGCTGCATCATGGGGTTTTTGTCATCCCCAAGCCAATATGCAGAAGACGACTTCATGACTTTGAACGCGTTCTTGAGCATTTTTGTGTTCGGCAAATGAGGGCCCCTGCACAAATCATGCCACACACGCACAAACTTTTTGTCAGCTGCGTCACCCGTGAGCCCCAGTTTTTCACCACTTACCGCATTTTCAAGTTTTTTTTCATGTGCAATTCTGTAGTTCTCGTATATTGTCAACTCAGCAACATTTTCTACACCACTTTTTTTCTTGACAAGTTCCAACTTATACGGTTCGTTTTCAAGTTCCTTTAGTCCAATTTCCGCATCGACAACTCGACGCACAAAAATCTGAGATTCGTTGATAATCCGCTGCATTTCTTTTTCTACTTGTTTAAAAACATCAGGGGAAAATGTGCTGATTTCAGCCGCAGAAAGATCGAAATCGTAGTAGAAACCATCTTCAACAACAGGACCAATTCCAAGCTTCGCATCTTTCCACAACCTCTGAACTGCTTGTGCCATAACATGCGTACAAGAGTGCCGTAGAATTGCTAAACCTTCAGGCGTTCTTACATCAGGCAACTCATCAACTGAAAATCCATCCATAAGCACATTGTACCACAACGCTGGGTACAGAACACAAAATACAATGAAGTCCAAAAATAAATCGTTCATTTACGTTTGGGGCAAAGTTGAGCTTTCAACGTAGATTTGGTGTATAATGTTGTATAAAAGTTGAAGTAAGAAGAGAAATGTCTAATCTGTTGGTGGCCGAAAACGTGCGGAAAAGTTACGACGTTGGTATGGTGCATGCGCTGAATGGGGCAGCTGTTGAAGTGCGCGAGGCTGAAGTTCTTGCAATAATGGGCTCGAGCGGTTCTGGAAAAAGTGCACTCTTGCATTGCTTGACTGGCATTATCGGAGTAGATTCGGGCGAAATTGTGTTTTACGATTCAGGCGTGGAAAGTGCGGGCGCACAAACTGGTGTAGATTTGACGAAGCTAACTGATAATGAGCGCGCGGTTCTACGGCGCACGAAGTTTGGTTTTGTCTTCCAGTTTTCGCAACTTGTTCCTGAACTCACCGCCGCATTTCTTGACAATGTTGCACTTCCACTGCTTCTCAGTGGAGTTAAACGTGCACAAGCGTATGTGTGGGCTTCAGCGCGTAGATCTTGCAGATTTTGCAAAACAACTTTCAACTACACTTTCTGGAGGACAAGCACAAAGAGTTGCCATTGCGCGAACGATGGTAATCAATTCTAGAATTATTTTTGCAGATGAACCAACTACTGGGGCACTTGATGGCGCAAATTCTGAGCTGGTGGTAATGCAGTTGTTTGCGCGGCTAGCACGAGAGAACAGCACCACAATTGTCATGGTGATGCACGATCCAACGGTTGCAGCATATGCGGATCGGCAGATAATTGTGCGTGATGGTGTTATTATGGACACAAGTGCAAGTCGAGTTGTTAGAGGTTCTGCAGATGTATAGGCTAGTTCTTAGGAGGACGCTTAAATTTTCACTTGGACGGCTCACGGTGATGATCGCGGTCGTAACTACTGCGATGGTACTTCTACTCATGTTTTTTGCTGGTGTTAATGCACAATCATGCAGCAGAATAATCATGATGTTTGGGAACTAACTGGAGCGCTGCGGCAGCAAGAACCGATTGCTGGTGTGGATCCGGTGTACATGTATACAGGTGGAGACAAGCAGATAACTGCACTGGAACTTGCTCGTCAACAAGGATATGAGAACGCGTGGTACCCCGAATGCAGAAGAAAATTACGGAACTGGTTTGGTGGCGTGTCCAGAATTTCTTCTAGGTTATGAATGAAAAACGGGTGGTGGTGGTAAAATTCAGCGGTTCCAGATTATGAAGACAGGTCCAAATGCGTCGAAATTCGATAAGGAATACGATGAATTACCGGTTCCTGATGATGGTGAATACTACCTATCTTTGCGTTTAGACAAGATTCGTAGTGAACAAGAAAAACAGGGGTGGAGCAATGCGAAGTACAAGGCGCTATTTGACAGTTTCGGCACAAAATGCTTGGGCGTTTTGCCGTATCAGTTCACGAATTCACCAGATGATGTAGTAGTAGTTATCCAGTTGTTCACAAAATACATGCACGAGAAATTCGATAAAGATCTCTTGAGAAATACAGATGCTAGTGAACCAATTGACCACAATGTGAGGTACGATTTGCCAAAACCAATTTACAAATTTAACTCTAGTAAAGTCCGTGATGCACTTGGTATGGACTACCAATCAAAATATGAAGAATCCCATGATCAGTTTGTTTAAGTTAATCGGTGGATTGTGTCTGGTGTCCCAATTATTCTGCTGATTTCCATTTGTTCAGGAGACTTGGACTAAAACAGAAAGAGGAGCGATATGCTGCACTAAGACTAATTGGCGCAACGAAACAGCAAATTGCGAATCTTGTTGTTTTGGAGTCGCTGGTTGGAATGGTTGTTGGTGCCGCACTAGGTCTAATTCTCTACAGTCCGTGCCGCGTTACATTGCCGCGGAGTCTCGTTCACGCTAAATGGTCAGCACTTCTGGCCGCAAGACTGGACTCTGTTCCACCGCCGCAGATTGCTTTAATTATCTTGAGTGTGCTTGCACTTGGAGTTTTCGTCAACTTGAGAAGTATGCGCAGGATAAGCATAAGTCCGCTTGGAGCACAAAATCAGGTCCCGCATAAACAACCGCGAGTTTGGCGCATTATTCCGCTGGTTCTGACACTTCTCATCATGGCGTTCGAAGCTAGTATTATGTCAGCAAAAGGTGGTTCTGAAGTCACGGATCTCAATTTGATAATATTTCTATTAGCATTTGCTTTACTACTGGTCTCGCAGATTATCAGCGGCCCCTGGTTGACATATACCATCGCCAAACTTTTCAGCAACCGCGCCAATTCAGGTACTACTTTACTTGCAACTAAAAGATTAACTCTTCAGTCTAGGCAGGTTTTCAGGTCAGTTTCTGGAGTTATGATTGCACTGTTCGTTGGCAGTTTTTTCATCACATTTATTGACAGTGTTGAGCGTCAGTGCGACCGAGTCTCTCCAATTATCCTGGAACTCACTTCACTAGTGTATCTCGGAATTGCTGTTACGGTTGCTGTTTCAATTGTATCTCTTGTAGTTTCAACACTCGGAGGAGATTGCTTGAGCGCAAGGATTCACTCCAGACTCTGCATCTTTCTGGTATGACGCTCAGGCAGATGAAAAAGGTGATTATGCTTGAATCGCCAGTTCCGATGGTTTTAACAACTGCGATTTCCTCTGCACTAGGCGTGTTCGCGTCGGTTATCATGTGGAAAATGTCAACAGGTGTTTCACGAACTGGTTCCGCTGTGCCCACTTACTCAGGTGCGGATTTGTTCATCATCATCGTTTCATCACTACTACTAGCCACGTTCGCGATCTGGGCAGTTAGTTCTGCCGAGTATTCGTGCGCTGGTTCAATTTGAGAACAGTAGAAAATCCACACATGAAAAAGCAGGAGCATCTTAGTTTTCCACTTCCATATATTCTTTAAGCCGCGCTGTGCTGGATCGTCGCACTACATCCTCGCCCTCGTCTGCTCAATTCTGATGTCCCAGGGTGCGCTTCTATCTGTGTAGTCATGGACCGGTAGAACTGCTGAGCCGCTTTGCAGGTCTATGTCCAGTTGTGCTCCATCTGAATACGCGCCGTAATGTGTATCGGTGTACCACCAGATGGCTCCATCACCTTTATTGTATAGTCTTCTTGTCATGTCATTTCCTTCGTTCGTATTCTCATTGTAGTATTGTTCTTCAAGTTTGTAGATCTTCGCGGCTGGTCTGTAGGTTCCTACGCGCGATGTCCAGGTTCCGTTTGCTGCAAGTGTCGCCGGTGGTATAGCCGCATTTTCCTCGAACAACCGATTGTCACCTATATAAAGCCCTATGTGTCCATATGGGGTTCCTACATCGTATACCAGAATATCACCAGGTTGTAGAAGATTTGGAACTTCTGCAGCATATCCTTGCATAACGAGCACGCTGCCAAAATCAAGCGCGTTGCCGCGTGCAGCATATGGATTAGCAACGCCCTCACAGCATTCAGCAAGAAACGCCTTAATCAAGGTCACGCACTGCCCATCCAGACTCTCATCAGGTGGGTTCACAAAGGTGATGCCCTGTCTAGCGAGTGCCCATGTTCGCACATTTTGCATCAGTTCGTTACTACCATCTTCTGCGTCACCGGTTCTGCTTTCACCTGCGCAACTGGAGCCTGATTCATGTTCATGTATTTGTCAATGTCCTCTTTAGCCCAATTCGTGACCTTTTCCAGGTTGCTCGCCGTACCTGTATTGGCAGTGCCGCCATCTGTATTGTCTTTGTTTCTGACATACAGCGACGTGTAACTTGCTGTGAACGCGCTAATGATGCAGATAATCAGCGGGTTCTGCGTTAAACTTGACTCTGGCATTACTCCAACCACTGACAATATTGACAAAACTATAACCGCTAGTGTCAAACTCAATGTTATAATTGACTTTACTTTTAAGAGATTTTTCATGTTATTTCCTT
>AXYY01000017.1 GCA_000485475.1 Candidatus Ancillula trichonymphae ImTpAt | reverse complement strand
AAAGTGCGTTTTCTTGACTTTAAACTGGAAAGCGGGAGGGGAGGGGTGCCCTCTTTATGAATAATTTCATGATAACTGTTATACCACAACCTCAAATAAACCACAAGTGTAGTTAGGAGAAGCTGAAAATGGCGTTTTGTTGCGCAAAAACGCGTTTGCGCACCCCAATTCACCCGCGCGCCTGCACAATAAGGTAGTGTTTTGTAGAAACTCCGTTGTGCGCAAAATACAGCGTTTTGCTGCGCAGTTAATGGTGTTTGTTATACTACACTTGTAACCCTGAACGCAGGCAAGTTCTAGCACGTGCGCGCTATGGTATAATGCATAGGTGGGTGGTAATCTGAGGCTGTACAACAGCAAGATGCGTCAAGTCGTTGATTTTTCTCCTGATGGTGCGGGCGGGTGTGTGAAGATGTACGTTTGTGGTCCAACTGTCCAGAGTTCTCCACACATTGGTCATATGCGTGCAAGTGTTGCATTTGATGTGTTGCGACGCTATCTTCATGCGCTGGGTTTCAATGTGCAGTTCGTGCAGAATATCACTGACATCAACGACAAGATTTGGACAAGCGCAGCAAAATCCGGTGTTCACTGGCGCGAGTTGGCGCAAAAATACGAGGCTGAATTTATGGACGCTTACGCTAAATTGAACGTGCTACTACTACCAACGGCGGTTCCAAGGGCTAGTGAGTATATTTCTGAACAAATTGAACTAGTCGAGATACTTTTGGCGCGCGGATACGCATATCGTGGAGTTGAAAGTGATGTGTGGTTTGATACCACTGCATGGAAGGACTACGGCGAACTAACAAATCAAGAAAGTGTCGACAACCTCAGCAGTTCAGAAGAAGATTTTCGCGAGGGCAAGAAAAATCAGCGAGATTTCGCACTTTGGAAGACCTCAAAACCGCAAGATCCCGCAGACGCTCGTTGGGAAAGCCCCTGGGGAATTGGGTACCCTGGCTGGCATTTGGAGTGCTCTGCGATGAGCGGTAGCATTCTTGGTGACGCATTTGATATACATGGCGGTGGTTTGGACTTGCGTTTTCCGCACCACGAGAACGAACTTGCGCAGAGTCGTGCAGCTGGTAGAGATTTTGCTGCTTTTTGGATGCACTCTGCGTGGGTAACTGCAAAAGGTGAGAAGATGAGCAAGAGTTTGGGCAATGGATTGGGCGTCAACTTCGTATTAAATTCATCAAGAATTGCGGCACTTGCACTAAGATATGCGCTGTCTACTGTCCACTACCGGAGCATGCTTGAGTGGACAGACGAAACGCTTGAGTCTAGTAAAACCGCGATAACCAGACTTAAAACGCAACTGGGCAAGTTGAACGATGAACTTGAAGAACATGGCTTGTCTGGATTATTCAGCGCGAAGACCGTTGAAACTGCTTCAATTGATGAGTTTAAGGAGTTCGTCTACCGCATGAACGAGGACCTCAATGTTTCCGCGGCACTTGCATGTGTTTGGCAAAAGTTGAAGTTTGTGCAGACACTAGTTGCCCAAAAAGACTACAAGGGTGCGTTCGAAAATGCCGTACTTGTTCGAAAAGCACTGGACATCTTGGGCGTTGATCCGTATTCTGCGGCTTGGAGTGAAGATGAACCGCACATTTCTGATGAACTTTGTGCACAAATTGAGGAGTTGATCGCAAACCGCGCAGAGGCCAAAGAGCGCAAGAACTTCAAGCTGGCTGACGAGATTCGGGGTGAACTACTAGCGATGGGTGTTGAAGTTGAAGACGGTGTTGGTCAGACAACTTGGAGAACTAAAGATGTGTAAAACTGATGATAAGAATAGGGGAGAAGTATGAATGAAGTCCTAAAAACAATAAGAAGTAGATATACAGCGCGCAAGTTTACTGGTGAGGCTGTTTCAATTGAGGATCTACGAGCGGTTGCAGAGGCGGGTAATGCGGCGCCTAGTGCATACAACAAACAGCAATGGCAACTAGTTGTGGTCACTAATCAAGAGTTGAGTGCCGAACTAGAAGCTGAGGGACTTGAAGACTTGAAGAATAATGCAGCAACCAGAGCGTCCTACGAGCGCATAATGTCTCGAGGTGGTAGACTCTTTTACGGCGCACCTGCAATTGTGATTGTTGCAATTCCTGAAACTGATGATGAGAATTCTGTGTCAAGTCCGGTTCGAGACTGCGGAATAGTTGTAGAAAATATGGCACTAGCAGCACATTCTTTAGGTCTAGGTAACTGCATCTGTGGACTCGCTGGAGTTCCGTTTGCTAGCGAGAGGGCGCAGTATTTCAAGGAAAAGTTGGGGTTGAAGGATGGTTGGACTTTTGGAATTTCACTACTACTTGGAGCTGCAGATTTGAGCCATGAAAGTGGACGGCCGAGATTAAGAGAACTTGACTCTAGCAAAATCACCTATGTATAATCAACTGAAGGATCTTGCCGCACGCTTTTTGTTGTTCGCGTACATTGAGAAAGGGTTGTCGAAAAATACACTTGATGCATACACAAATGATTTGAGGCATTTTCTGGGCTACGCACAAGACAACTTGGTGCACAATCTGGCGGGTGAGATTAGTAGTATTGCAGAAATTTCAAGTGTTGACATAAATGAGTACTTGTTAACGCTTGAGCGGTATTCTGCAAATTCAGTTGCTCGTAAAATTTCTACACTTAAGTCATTCTTTGTGTACCTAGTTGATGAAGAAGTTCTGGACGCCAATGTCATGGAGAATGTGAAAACTGCTAGACGTCCAATTCGAATTCCGAAAGCATTACAGGTTGACCAAGTGCGGGCCCTGATTGAAACTACCGCACAGGACACTTCACCAAGAGGTGTTCGCGATGTGGCAATTTTGGAGTTGTTGTATGCAACTGGTGCTCGAGTCTCAGAACTTGTCGCACTTTCGCCAACTGATGTTGAGGCTAATACATCAATGGGGTCCGTTATTTTGACAGGAAAAGGTTCCAAACAGCGCCTGGTTCCAGTTGGCTCATATGCAATGCAGGCATTTGAGAGGTACTCAGCGTATTCAAGACCGTTTTTTTTGAGCAAGAAAAAGCAATGCAGTTCGTTATTTCTAAATCTGCACGGAAACGACATCAGCCGCCAGAATATCTGGGAGATTATCAAGATCAGGGCGATGAACGCGAAGCTGGATGACAAGGTTTCTCCGCACTCACTACGCCATTCCTACGCAACGCATCTGTTACAAGCAGGTGCAGACATTCGTAGTGTTCAAGAACTTCTGGGACATGTATCTATTGCAACTACTCATATTTACACCGCTCTCTCAAACAATCTCGTTCGTGAAGTCTATGCGGCAACTCACCCTAGAAGTGTACTTCGCAAGTAGGCGCACATGTGTGGTGTATGATATAATGCAGGACGTGAGTGATCTTGAACAACTAGATGTTGAAGTTCGGCATAATCTCAACGAGCAAAAGAAGGCTTCAAGATTCCGCACCGAGCAAGAAACTGGAATAGATGTAGAGTACCGAAAAGTGCGCTTGGAGCGCGTTGTGCTTGGTCGGTTGTTTTTTCTAGTGCGAAAATGACGGAGGCTGAGGCAAATCTGGCACTTAATGAACTCGAGCGTCTTGCTGAAACTGCGGGCGCGATGTGCTTGGCACGCATTTTCCAGCGGCGGTGCGAACCTGATAAGTCGACATACCTGGGCAAGGGCAAAGCCGAAAAGGTTGCTGCACTAATCGATGAACTTGAGGCGGATACACTGCTCCCAAGTGTCTCACGAAGACTTGAAGAAGTTGTTAAGGTTAAAGTGGTTGATGAAACGGCTCTAATACTGAACATCTTCGCAAAGCGCGCGAAGTCGAAAACTGGTCGCATTCAGATTGAACTAGCGCAACTAGAATACTTACTACCACGGCTTCGAGGCTGGGGCGCAATGATGTCTACTAGACAAAGTGGAGGTCAAGTTGGTGGCGGAGTTGAAATAGGATCAAAAAGAGGACCTGGTGAAACACAACTGGAAGTAGACAGATGACGGAATTCGAACTAAAATCGCACTACTAAAACGCAGATTGGCGAAGGTGCGGCAAGAAGACAGGACAAGAAGGCAAAAGTGCCTAGATAATCGGACACCTTCAGTTGCTATTGTGGGGTATATACCAACGCCGGAGAAAGCTCTCTGCTGAACGCACTCACCAATCGGATGCTCTGGTAGAGAATGCGCTTTTGCAGCACTTGATACAACAACTAGGCGCAGCATGGAGCGCACCCGCAGTTCACAATAACAGATACGGTTGGTTTCATTCAGAACCTTCCAACTGCGCTGGTTGAAGCGTTCTACTCAACACTCAAAGAGGCAGCTGATTCGAACATAATCACATCGTTGATGCATCATCCAGTCAAACTAAACAGCAGATTGAGGCGGTTAACGAAGTGCTCGCAAAAATCCACTCCTTGGATGCTGACGGAAAAGTTGTACTAAAAGAGCAAAAAAAAACGAACTCATCGTGTTCAACAAAACTGATCTAAAATAACCACTGGCGAACTCGAACGACTCAAACGGTTGTATAAAAATGCCGAGTTCATTTCAGTTGCCAAAAACAAGGGACTGGATGAACTTCTTGATGTAATTCGGCAAAAAGTCTTCAAAGTCAGCAACTACAAACAACTAGATGTGACCATTTCTTTTGAAAATGGCCGCAAACTAGCAATGATATATCAAGCACGGTTAGGTGCTAGAGCGTGCAAAAACTGAGTACGGTATCCGCATCGTTGTGTGGATACCTGGAAAGTTTTCAGCTGAATTAAGTAGTCCAGATTTTGCTAAAAGTACTCACCAACTCTGTGGACCGAAATTGTATTAGTCGAACCCACCTTGCCAATTGGTGTGCCCGAAAGAACCACAATAGTGTCGCCATCAGTTGCCAAACCGTTCTTCCTAAGTGTCGCATCAGATACGCTCAAAATGTCATCTGCAGATTTCAATTCATCAATCAAGAAACTTTCAACGCCCCAGCTCAATGCCAGAGAAGCACGAGTATGCTCGTTGTCCGTCAGTGCAATAATTGGAACATTCGGGCGCAAACGACTAACCAGATGCGCGGAGTTACCTGAAGATGTTAACACCACAATTGCCTTAGTGCCAAGGCGAGTTGCTGTTTCAACTGCGCTCAGTATAATTGCACCGCCATCTGAGTTTGAAGGATTTGCAACTTTCGGAATACTATCCAGTCCGTTCGCCGTCTGGTAGTCAGAAATACGAGCCATAGTTTCAATCGTGAGAATGGGATACTCACCAACAGAAGTTTCACCAGAAGTCATAATAGCATCGGCACCATCAAGAATAGCGTTTGCGCAGTCAGAAACTTCCGCGCGCGTCGGCATAGGATTATTCGTCATAGTTTCAAGAACTTGTGTAGCGACAATCACGGGCTTTCCGTACTGCCGAGATAACTCAATGCATCGCTTCTGGATGAGTGGCACAACTTCAAGTGGTAACTCAACGCCTAGATCTCCGCGCGCAACCATAATACCATCGAATGCCTTAACCACTTCCTCTAAATTATCAACAGCCTGAGGTTTCTCAATTTTTGCAACCACTGGCAGAATGCGTCCCTCTTTGTTCATGATATTCCACGCGTCTTCATAGTCTTTCGCACTACGTACAAACGACAGCGCAACTATATCAGCTCCTACTCTAACCGCCCACCGCAAGTCATCCTTATCCTTTTCAGAAAGTGCGGGAACAGCAACTGCGGCCCAGGGCAAGTTTATTCCCTTGTTGTTCGAAATTGTACCTGCAACAACCGCTTTTGCTCTGATGAAGTTACTGGTCACTTCAACAGCTTCCAGACGAACTTTTCCGTCATCGATGAGTAGCGGATCTCCAACTTTTACATTACCTGGTAGTCCCTTATAAGTTGTACTTACCAATACATCGCCGTTGGGTTGTCTTTCACCAAGAATGTCCTCAGTAGTAATAACTACAATATCATCTTTCAGAAGTTCATATTTCTTGTTTTCTTTGAACTTGTCTAGTCTAATTTTCGGACCCTGCAAATCAACTAGAACAGCAACATTCCTACCAGTTTTACTAGCAGCTTCACGAATGTTGTTGTAGACCACTTCATGGGTTTTTGAATCACCATGAGATCTGTTGAGGCGTGCAACATCCATACCTGCACCCACAAGCCTCACCACTTGCTCCAGACTCTCAGTTGCTGGACCAATCGTACAAACTATCTTTGCTTTTCGCATTACATCTCCTAATTTCAAAACCTTACACAAAACATAACTTCTCTGCATTGTATCACAGAACTTATTCATATCATGGTATTTTTATCGAAACTCTTGATTAAATTAGCAAATATACAGCATCAGCGACTTTTGCAAGCAATTTTAGTAATTCTGCAAGTGCCCAAGTCCAAATGAACGGACTCCAGGTGTGTCAATAACTAGTGTCGCACCAACGTAAAATGCATATGATAAAGTTGTTGTATGACGACCGTCGCCATTTTTGGAGACCTCGCCAGTTCTTCTTGCTGCATGCGGCACAATCTTGTTGATCAGTGTTGACTTGCCCACTCCAGAAAGTCCAACTAACACAACTGCATGTAGTTGAATTGTCTTAAGTAGCTCATTATAATCTGCGTGTGCGTCAAATGTCTGAACTTCGCTAGCAATCTGCGGCATTGTAACTTCGAGCGGACAGAGATCTGTTTTAGTAATCACTAGAATTGGACGCATATTGCCAGACTCCGCTGATATTATGCATCTTCTGATAAAATCTGGTTGTGGTTTTGGTGCAGTTGTGGATACTATTATTAGGCAGTAGTCCGCATTTGCAGCAATTGTTTTATGCTTGTTGTTTGTGTCATCAGCCGTCCGTTCAAGCACACTTCTTCTGGGTATAACTTCAACTATTCGTGCCAAATCTGCTGCTGCCACAAACTTGACAAAATCGCCGCATACAATGCTAAAACCTCTCAATCTACTAGATTTTACTGCAGTAACCAGACATTCTGGCGCACTTTCGAAACTTGTTTGTATCGTATAACGACCGCGCTGAGATTGTACAACTACGCCTTCTTCAGTGTTCGTCAGAATCTTGATTAACTTAGTGCGCCGTCGATGTGATGACCGCTTACTGGTTGCCCGCTGCTTATATGCATCTGGTTCGTCATATTCTTCAAAGTTGTCCATATTTACTACTTGTCCAGCATTTTTTCCCAAAGCGCGCGAAATTCAGGCATAGTTTTTGCAGTTGTTTTAATGTCCACTACCTTTGTGCCTGGAATACGGAGCCCCAGAATAGCGCCAAAAGTTGCCATTCTATGATCCTTGTAGGTCTCAATTACTGCTGAATGTAAACCGTTTTTAGGCATCTCATCAACCTCAATAGAATCGTTGTCCTCACCAATTCTTGCAGTTCGGCCAATCTTGCTGATTTCAGTCACCAGTGCCTGAAGTCGGTCAGTTTCGTGCCCCCGCAAATGTCCAACACCTCGAATAATTGAGGGCCCCTGAGCAAGTGCAAGCAATGCAGCAAGCGTTGGCGTAAGCTCAGCCATCGATCGCAGGTCAACCTCAATACCTCTGATTTTACCGGTAGATTGAACAGACATAATCTGAGTCGCACGCTCTTGAATTAGCGTAGTTTTGGCGCCAAGTTGTTTAAGAATCTGGGGGAAAAGTGCGCCTGGCTGAGTTGTGGACTTGGGCCAATTCAGGACTTTAACTTCACCACCGCCAGGATTTGCAAGACATGCAGCAAGAAACGGTGCAGCATTTGATAAATCTGGTTCAACGGCTGTATCTGGCAGTTTAATTTCACCTGCATGCACTTTCCAGATATTTTTGTGCAGGTCTTCTTCAACCTCCACTCCACAAGTCCTCAGCAAATCAAGTGTCATCTCCACATGCTTTCTGCTGGGAATCTGGGCAGTTCCCACGTGCTGAACAATCAGCCCCTGTTCAAATTTCGCACCAACTAGTAGCAACGCGCTCAAAAACTGACTAGATTTTGAAGCGTCTATTTGAATTCTACCACCTGCAATTTTTCCAGTAGTTTTAACACTGAACGGTAGAGAGTTACCATTTTCGCGAACAACTTGCACCCCTAAATCTTCAAGTGCTCCAATAATCGGACTCATCGGTCGTTTCAGCGCCTCTTTGTCACCAGTGAATCGTATTCTTTTCGAAAAAAGTGCTGCAAATGGTGGAACAAAGCGCATAACAGTTCCCGCTAATCCTGCATTAATTTCGACGCACTCATTAGTAGAAAGCACCTTTTTAATTGCCGCCTTCATCAAATTGGTGTCCCTCGAAACTAAAACATTTGTCAAACGCGCGGGAGTGGTTGACAACGCTTGTAGAATTAGTAGTCTATTAGTTAACGATTTTGAACTGGGAACTTCAACTCTTGCATTGAGCGCGCGGTCTGGATGAGGTGCGTCATATAGGGTCTCTGGGGTCTTCTTATTCTGCAACATCTGGCGCCTCACCAATTCCCTTGTGCAAGCTGATAATATCTTTTCCGCGAGATATTGCAATTGTTCCAGAGCGCACAATCTCCAAGATTTTGTAGGGGAGTAGTGCCTGAACTAGCGCCTCCAATTTCGAGCCCTTGCCAGTTGCCTCAATTGTTATAGATTCCGCAGCAACATCAACAACTTTTACTCTGAACAGGTTCGTAATGGCGATAATCTCCGGGCGCACGCACACTCCATTTTGCTCCGTGTTCACTTTCACAAGCATAATTTCGCGGTGGACCGCCTTATCGTCAACTAGAACGTGCACTTTCATGACATTGATTAACTTCTGGAGTTGGAGCGCAATCTGCTCAATCGGTGCCTGCGACTCATCAGTAACAATTGTTATACGAGAAACCTTAACATCTTCAGTTGTTCCAACCGCCAGCGAGTGAATGTTGAAGGCTCTGCGCGCGAAAAGCCCGGCAACTCGCGTCAAAACACCAGGTTTGTTCTCCACAAGTATTGAAAGTGTGTGCGTCTTCATGTCACTAGCCATCTAGTTCCTCACTTTCTTCATTAAGTAGTGGCTGAACCGTTGGCGTGTACATGATCGAATTGTTGCTTTTACCCGCAGGAACCATCGGAAACACAAGTGCATCTTTTGCAACAACAAATTCAATAACTACTGACCGCTCATTTTCTTGCGCCGCTTTTTCAATCGCATCTTCCACTTCTTCTGGTCTAGTCACTTGGATTGTGAGACAGTCGTAGGCCTTCGCAAGTGTGACAAAATCAGGAATTCCCGAATTTGGACTACCGCCCTTTTCCTCACCGTCGCCATATACTACCTCCCCGGACCACCCATCAGGACCGTCATGAAGATCAGTTTGCGAGTAGTGCTTGTTAAACAAAAGAGTTTGCCACTGTCTAGGCATTCCAAGTGTTCCATTGTTAATCAACATGACTTTTATTGGAAGACCTGCAAGTCTACAAGTTGCCAGCTCCTGGTTGGTCATCTGAAAACAGCCGTCTCCATCAATCACCCACACCGTACTTTCTTGTCGAGCAGCTTTTGCGCCCAGTGCTGCGGGAATTGCATACCCCATAGTTCCAAGACCTGCAGATTGCACCCAGTTGTGCGGCTTCTCATGTCCTAAAAACTGCGACGCCCACATCTGGTGTTGTCCGACTCCAGAAACAAAAATGGCGTTCTCATCATACTTCTTCGCGATTTGTCCAACTTTTTGTATAACTGACTGCGGGCTGAGCGCACCCATACCACTTTCTGCAGATTTCTGCGCGTGTTCGTCGTCTAAATAAAGTGGATACTTCATCTGCAGGTTCTCCAAATAATTCCACCAGGAGTCCCTATCTTGCGGAGTGTATTTTGCCGCAGTTAAGGACTCAATTAGTAGCGCTAGGGTGTCCTTAAGATCGCCGAAAAGTGGAGCATCAACTACGCGGTTCTTACCAATTTCCGCAGGATCAACATCCGCATGAATGACCTTTGCCAAAGGAGCAAACTCATCGATCTTGCCAGTAACTCTATCAGAAAATCTAGCACCAAGAGCAATCAGCAAGTCGCACTTTTGAACTGCTGCGGCACTTGCAATCGTCCCGTGCATGCCAATCATTCCAAGTGAATGCACGTCGCTGTCCGGAATAATTCCACGCGCCTGAAGTGTGGTCACAACTGGTGCATGAATCAAGTTCGCAAAGTCCAACAATTCTTTTGATGCCTGTGCGCGCAAAGTTCCACCACCTGCAAGTATAACTGGTCTTTTGGCATTAACAACTAGTTCAGTTGCCGCCTGCAAACATTTGTGCTCCGGTTGCTGCTTTGGATTAAAACCAGGCAATTGGAATTTCTGGTTGAAGTCATACTGCGCACTGAAAATCATGGCAGTTTTAGTTATGTCCACCAGCACAACACCTGGTCGGCCAGTAGCTGCAATGTGGAACGCCTCAGGAACAATGCGGGAAATCTCAGTAGCCTCAGTTACGAGGAACGAATGTTTAACAACTGGAAGGGTAATGCCAACTATATCAGCCTCCTGAAATGCATCAGTTCCGATTAAATTTGCTGCAACCTGACCGGTAATCACAACCAGTGGCACCGAGTCCATATTCGCATCCGCAATTGCTGTCACCATATTCGTTGCAGCCGGACCAGAAGTTACCATAACAACTCCGGGTTTTCCAGAACTGATCGCATAACCAGATGCTGCATGTCCTGCACCCTGTTCGTGTCGTACAAGGATGTGCCTGAACTTCGTGGAGTTAGTGAGCGCGTCATATACAGCCAGAATCGCGCCGCCTGGTAAACCGAAAACAGTATCAACGCCTAAGTCCTCAAGTGTCCGTACAAGGATGTGCGAGCCGTCCAAAAAATCTCCATTGCATTCTGTGTCTAGTACTTCGCCCAACTCATAACCTTCCCCAATTCTCGGTGAAGGCTTTCGCCCCCAGATTGCGGATTACTTCAACTTCTTCGCGCGGATCTTGTGCACCATAAACCGCACTGCCTGCAACAGTTGCATCGGCTCCAGATGCCGCAACCAACTGGACAGTTGTGCGCGAGACACCTCCATCAACTTGAAGTATTGGGCGCTTGTTCGGCTCCAACTTCTCAACTGCTTCTCGCAGAAATCTAATCTTGCTCATCTGGCTCTCCAGGAACTTCTGCCCGCCGAAACCTGGTTCAACAGTCATCACCAAGATCATGTCAAACTCATCAAGCACCTCAATAATACCATGTGCTGATTCTGCAGGTCTAAGCGATACTGCCGCCCTGGAACCCAGTTCACGCAGTCGTCTAGCGAGCCGAACTGGAGCCGCAGCTGCCCGGTAGTGAAAGGTTACTGAAGAAGCACCCATCTTCGCGTAGTTCTCCGCCCATCTATCTGGATCCTCAATCATCAAGTGAACATCTGTGAGCAGTTCGCAGTTGTTAGCGTTTTTCTCGTTGATGTCATTCACAACTTCAATAATTCGTTCAACTACTGGCTCGCCAATTGTCAGATTCGGTACGAAGTGGTAATCCATAACATCTATGTGTACAAAATCTGAATTAGAAACTAGCTCCAAATCTCTTTGTAAATTACAAAAATCAGCTGAAAGTATTGATGGAGCAACCTTAAAAATATTATCCATGTGTCAAAATCTCCTTTACTGCCGCTTTCAAGTCCTCTACTTTATCAGTTCTTTCCCAAGTGAAGTCACTGTCGTCCCCACGCCCAAAGTGCCCATAAGTCGCAGTCTTCTCGTATATGGGTCGTAGCAAATCCAACTCCTTGATAATTCCAGCTGGTCGCAAATCGAACACCTTTTCAACTGCCTTAGCAATCACTTGTTCATCAATCGTCGAAGTTCCAAACGTGTCAACACACAGCGAAATTGGTTCCACCACTCCAATTGCATATGCAACTTGTAGTTCAATTTTTCTGGCCAAGCGCGCCGCAACAACATTTTTTGCAACGTGCCTGAGTGCATAAGCGGCGCAACGATCAACTTTTGATGGATCTTTACCGGAAAAACAACCGCCACCGTGTCGTGCAGCACCTCCGTATGTGTCAACAATAATTTTTCTACCAGTCAATCCAGCATCCGCCTGCGGGCCTCCGGTCACGAACTTTCCTGTTGGGTTAACAAATAGACGGTAACCTCGCACTTGAAGCGGATATTCAAGACCTCTTGCAACTTCTTCAAGCACAAAATCAACAACAAGTTCTTTAACCTCGCGCTTGATGTCGTCTAGTTGTTTACCTTCATCATGTTGAGTTGAAACTACAACCGCATCCACACTCATCGCCACATCGTCCACGTACTTGACCGTCACTTGCGTCTTACCATCTGGTCTCAAACCACTGATGATGTTATCCTTACGGACCTGAGCAAGTCTTTGAGCAAGTTTGTGCGCCACCAGAGCAGAAAGCGGGAATAGTTCGCTAGTTTCATCAGTTGCGTAACCGAACATGACACCTTGATCACTTGCACCCAACTTGCCATCACTTCGGTCAACTCCCTGTTTAATGTCAGGACTTTGTTCACCGATTGAAATCAAAACACCGCACGAACGAGCATCGAAACCGATTTCAGAAGAATTGTAACCGATCTTCGCTAGTGTTTTGCGAACAATTTGAGACACATCACTATACGCACTAGTCGATAACTCACCAATCAAATGCACCTGCCCGGTCGTCACAACGGCTTCAACCGCAACTCGCGCATGCACATCCCGCCTCAAAATATCATCAACAATCGCATCAGACACCTGGTCACATATCTTATCTGGATGACCCTCCGTTACAGACTCTGCAGTTACCAGCCGCTGGGTTGTGTTCATCTTATCGTTCCACTTTATTCCACTGCTGTAACTTAAATGTCTTGTTCTTTGAGATTTTCTTGACCTTTTACCTTTTCAACTACTCCCTCAATTTCAACTAACTGCGCATCAACATCACTTCGAAGTAGCAAATTGTCTTCATTTTTATCACTCAGCGCATCAATCTTCTCATTCTTCGTGCTACTAACCTTGCCTCCTAAGTGTAGATCAAGGCGCCCCTGGTGTATTTCGCGCATCGCAATTGAAAGCGCCTTTTCCTGAAGATAATGGTCAACCAGTGGTCCAACATTTTCTAAAAGTCCGTCACTGAGCTGCGAGTAGTACGATACAATTTGACGCGCACGAACCGCAGCAAGTGCAGCAAGTGCAAACTTTGAACCGACACCTTTTGATTCATCCGAATCTGTCTTTTCTTCGCTTTCCCTTACCTTCGCAAGCAACTCATCAATGGGCGGATACGTAATTCCAAATGAATTAACAACGTTCGACATGCACTTTTCCTTTCAATA
>AXYY01000016.1 GCA_000485475.1 Candidatus Ancillula trichonymphae ImTpAt | reverse complement strand
GTCCTCAGACACGAAGACCTGCACCTTTCTGGGGCGACTGGACATGGCAATCATATTGTTCTATTTGGTGCACGAACTGGCGGCGATGGAATTGGTGGTGCGTCCATTCTTGCGTCTGATGCTTTTTCAGGTGAAGGGGAGACCAAGCGCCCGAGCGTGCAGGTTGGCGATCCTTTCATGGAGAAGATTCTGATCGAGTGCTGCCTGGAGATGTTTTCCGCTGGAGTTATTGCTGGCATTCAGGACCTCGGTGCTGCGGGTATTTCTTGTGCAACTTCAGAGATGGCAGCTATGGGCGACGGTGGAATGCATGTGAATTTGGAGCGTGTTCTACTACGAGACAAATCGCTAACACCTGAACAAATTCTGATGTCCGAGAGTCAGGAGCGGATGATGGCAGCTGTTCCGCCGCACAAACTAGCGGAGTTCATATCAATTGCGGATCGCTGGGATGTTGAAACTGCTATCATCGGACAAGTCAACGGAAGTGGTAGGTTGACAATTGATTATCATGGGCAACGAATTGTGGACATTGACCCACGAACTGTCGCAATCGCTTCACCGGTTTATGATCGCCCGCACAAACGACCACTTTGGCAGGATTACTTGAACTCGCATTCTGTTCAGATTGATGCATTAAAAAAGCCTATTACTTTACAGGAGATGAAGGAAACTGCGCTGAAAATGCTTCAGTGGCCAAATCTGGCATCTAAGAAGTGGGTAACTGATCAGTATGACCGCTATGTTCGAGGCAATACCGTGCTTGCAATGCCAGATGATGCAGGAGTTGTGCGCATTGATGAGTCTACTGGGCTTGGAGTTGCCATTTCAACTGATTCAAACAGCAGGTTCGCAAAACTGGATCCTCGAGAAGGTGCGAGACTGGCACTCGCTGAGGCGTACTTGAATGTTGTAACTGTTGGTGCGAGACCCTTGGCGGTGACGGACTGCTTGAATTTTGGAAACCCCGAGCAAACGGACACCATGTGGCAACTGGTTGAAGCAATTGAGGGACTAGCGGACGGTTGTTGTGAACTTGAGATTCCAGTGACTGGCGGAAATGTGTCGTTGTACAACTCAACAGGAAGTGCTGAAAATGACGTGAACTCGTCAATTAACCCAACTCCGGTGATTGGGGTGCTGGGTGTGCTTGAAAATGTTGCTAAAGCAGTACCAAGTGGATTCTTGAACTCTGGACACATAATCTTCCAGCTCGGTAACACATTTCCTGAGTTGGACGGTTCAGTTTGGGCTGACTGCATACACGGGCATCTTGGCGGAATGCCGCCGATTGTGGACTATGACATGGTGAAACGAGTGGGAAATGTCTTGGTGGACGGTGCGCGTCTAGGGTTTATAAAATCGGCGCATGATGTGTCTGACGGTGGACTTTTTCAGGCGTTGTTTGAGTGTGCGTTTCGACGCCAGATCGGTTGTAAGGTCAAGCTTGACGCACTCAAGAGGCGCGATAACATTGACGATACTGAGGCGTTGTTTAGTGAATCTGTTGGACGAGTACTAGTGATGGTAGACCCCAGCGATGAGAAATTCTTGACTGTCTTGTGCGTGCAGTATAATGTTCCTTATGTCATACTGGGGACTACTGGACAACATGTTGACGAACCTGCGAACACCGTGTTTGTTGAGGGGCTTTTTGAGATCAGCATTGATCAGGCCAAGAAAATGTCAGAAGAAGTTTTGCCAAGCAAATTCGAGTAGCGCACACTTCAGTTACATTCTGCAATACCTTTTGTAGAATATTTTAAAATTTCCTGAGATTTATTATAATAACTTGACAAGTTACGGCGCACACTTTATAATAATAAACAGTGATACAAGTGTGCGATAGAAAAGGGAGTTTGTTGCGCGACATCTGGAGTAGAATGTTGCGTGCGGTTCTGGGTGCGTCGAAAAGAGTGCCTGAACATGCTGGTCGTCGTCTTGTTCCTGTGGCTGTTGCGCTTGCGTTTATTGCAACATATCTTGTTGCTGTGGGCTTACCAGGTGGAAAGATTGCAGCCGCAAAAGCAGCGACCACCGCATCTTTGCGAGGTGCTGGATCGTAAACTGATTCGTACCAGATTTCCGGTGTCGCGGAACTCCAGGCGCTCAGAGAGAACAGTAACCTGAATAATCCAGGTGTTTATGCTGTACTAACTCAAGATATAGACCTCTCATCAACCGCTTGTAGCGCGGCAACAACCCCTTTAGTGCTTGGACAGTGTGCGGGGCTAGACACCGATTGGAACAACAAACAAAGGAACCGTTTAAGGGACATCTTGACGGTGGAATATATGAGGGTGAAAATAAGGTGCTTGTTGGTTACCACACTATGAAAAACTTCTTGGTCAATGGTAACTTTAGCTCAAGCACTTCTACTTCCACTGATTGTCTCGGCTTGTTTGGCGTGCTGCACTCTGCGGACATCAGGAACATTGAGCTTTCTGGGTTAGTTTACGGGGAAGTACGGACCCGCGACAAAAGGAACTCGATATGCGGGTTGTTTGGCTGGTAGTGCTGAAGAGTCAACAATTTACGGAATACACGCAGAATGTATTGTTGATGCTGAAGTTCCAAAGGTTGATTCGCCAACGAACCGCGTTGGTGGAATTCTTGGTGAAGCGGTGAACACGGACTTGCACTCAAGTGATGTTATAAAACCAGGTCGTAGTTACTTTGGAACTGATGAAACCGCACGCAATGCTCAGAAAACTGCAGGTGTTAATGCGGTTGGTTGCTAGTTGGTTTAGTATGCGCAAGAACGCGAATCGCCTGCTCGCTGATTGGTTGGAGAGAAGTGTTGATAAGTAGTAGTGATGGAAATAAAGAAAAACTGCTCGAATCGATCGCAACTGTTCGAGGTAGTGGAAATGCTGGTAGACTGCTTGGCTACCACGGTTACAGAGTCTGGGGTCAAGAACAGTTTTACACAACCAGTAAGATCAACACAATTTTAACAGCTGCTGCTGCTGCTAATCAACCTGCAGCGCTCTCAGTTATCGGTCAATCTGAAGAGAATAAAGCGGCTAGTGTTGGAACAATTGCAGGTGCGAGACAAGGTGAGCAGAGTAAAGTTGAGAGTTTGTATTACGATTCACAGCTGAATCCTGGACGCGCATATAGGAACGAGCCGAATAATCCTAGTGAAGTTAATGCAGCGACAAGTTCTAGTTTGATCAGGCCCTTATTTGTCAAGGACGCGCACTGGAATTGGCAGTTCAAACCTGCAAGTTTCGACACGACGAACGGCATTGGCTACCCGATTTTTGGTACACTTCAGATGATTTGATTGGAACACCGATTTTGACCAAACAGCGCGATTGAGCAGAATCCGTTCATTATCAGCACCCCAGATCAACTAGCTGCAGTTCGCTTTGTACACCGGTTTTCAGAACCGCAATACATACTTCAAGTTGGCTAATGACATTGATTTAACTACCTATCTTGCTCCTGGTGACTGCACAAAACCAGATAAAACGGAGTGCGATAACTATGGCTACCAGCGGTATGGGACTTCTGGCTGGATGCCGATTGGTTCAGTTGCATATAACGACGCCTTTTTCGGCCACTTCACAGGGGTTAGTCAAAACAAACTCAGTCGTTCGTAGTCAAGGGCGTCTGGATGGATCGTCCAACTAATGTACACAACGGACTGTTCGAAATTGTTGCAGGTGTAGATTTTGCAAATATCGCGGTGTTCGCATTGATGATGACCACGGATACAAAGGTGGAATTAGCACAATTGGTGGATTTGGTTGGACTTGCAGAAAGTCGCAAAGATGCATGTGAAAACAATGCGTATTGCGACCAGGGCCCTCCTGATATAACTTCAATTCCAAGTAAATAACCGCGTGTTCGTCACTACCACGCAGAACCTCGCAGGAGAAGCGACGGAACTAATGATCCAAGTGCTGGTTATCCTGCGAAAACGCGCTTGTTTTTGATTCCGGTGCGGTTTGGTAGACTGGGTTGGTTGGCTCGGAAATCATGAGTTTATTAACAACTAATTCGCAGGCTGGTTTCGTTGAGGGTGCTGATTATGTCGGCGGGTTGATTGGTTTTGCTGATTCTAAAGCAAAGGTGTGGAATGCGTTCACAACTGCGCAAATTCGCTCGCTTTTAAGTCCCCAGTTTTCTCGAACTGTGGTGGCGCAATTGGCTTCACCGATTCAACTACTGTTCAAGGTCTTGTGTATAATTTGGAGTTCAACACAGATGTCAATTCAGGTTTTTCAACGACTCTTTCAGGAAAAAGTAAGTCTGCAGATAGAACAACTGGAACCGCACCTTACGACTACATCGGCTTGACAACTAGGGCAACTGTAGAAAATCCAACATCTCAAATCCGCCAGCGCGTATTATCTGGAGAACAAATGGAACTTGTCATTCGTCGCCCCTGAAAACGTAAACAAAGATGACTGGCAGTATCCGAACCCTGATGGTTCCATTGCGAACTCTACATTTGCGAAGTGGTACATGACAACTCGTCGTCTGGACGGCAGCGGTGAGTTTCCGTGCCTGGTCTGGCAAAACTCGGATTTGA
>AXYY01000015.1 GCA_000485475.1 Candidatus Ancillula trichonymphae ImTpAt | reverse complement strand
CAAAGTTGTCGGAAATTCTGTAGTTCGGCACAAAAAGTATAGACAGTTTCGTGAAATAGTGCGTAGTTTTCCTTGTGATTCTTATCAATTTGCAGCTGTTATACGCGTTAAAAAAGCAGCTGTTTATAAAACGTTCTGGGAACTGTTGAATGAGCTTGTTTTGGTTTTTGACAAGATAAAGAAGGAGTTTTATTTATGAAGTTTCTTATAAAATTTTATCAACGTGCTATTTCTCCTTTTTTTCTACCTCATTGCAAATATTATCCCTCTTGTTCGAATTATTCTTTACAAGCGTTAGAGCTTCACGGTTTTAGGGGTGTATCCTTAATCGTAAAAAGGCTTTTAAAATGTAATCCCTTTTCAAACGGTGGCGCTGACGAAGTTCCAGAAAAATTAAAAAGGACAAAATAAATGTTAGAAATTCTTAAGCCTATTGAAATTGTCATGTCCTATATATTTTATTATGTACATGACTTCTTGACACTTGTTGGTTTCAACGCTGGTTCTGGCATAGCGTGGATTTTTTCCATTGTTTTGCTCACTATTTTAATTCGTGTTTGCATTCTACCCGTTTTTATTAAAACAATTTACTCTACGCGAAAAATGCAAGCTATACAACCACAAATCCAAGCAATTAAAAAGAAATATAAAAACAAAAAAGACCAGGCTTCACGTGAAGCTTTAAGTAGAGAAACAATGGCCCTTTATAAAAAAGAAAGGGTAAACCCTTTTGGCTCTTGCTTACCGCTTTTATTACAGGCTCCTTTTTTTCTGGCGTTATATCGAACACTAAACTCTGTTAAAGAAGTTTCTGAGGGAGCTCCTTCCATTGGAAAAATAGACAAAAATATTGCCAAACAAATAGAAAATTCCTCATTTTTTAGTCTTAATTTATCTGATACCTTTTATGGTATAAGTAATATCAGTGAAAAAATTATTCTTGTCTTTTTGGTATTGGTAATATGCTTAATTATATTTATTTCGCAAAAAGTTGTAACTCAAAAAAATGTTCCTCTTGCAACCAAAGATAACCCCATGTATAAAACACAGAAAATGATGATTTATATCTTTCCTATTATAACCGTTTTTCCATGTCTTATTTTACCAATAGGAATTTTAATTTATATGTTAACTACAAACATTTGGACACTGTTACAGGGGATTTGGCAAATTTATTTTATTCCGACACCAGATTCGGAAGCTGCCATTTCAAAAGAAGAGCGCACAAAAAAGAAGAGCGCACAAAAAATTGTGAATTTGAGTTCAGAAGAGTTTGAAAAATATAATAAACCAGACGTTTTAAAAGCCCAAAGAAAACAACCAAATAAAAAAGGAAAACAAAAGTAGGAGAATAATTATGGAGATTGATAACTTTAATGCGCAAATAGATTTTTACAATCGACTTTACTAAAGATTTGTTTAGTTTTTTTGATATTGAAAACGATATTACAGTTGATTCCGATTTAAAAAAGCAACCACTTGTGAATATAAATATAAACAACAAAGATTGGATAAAGAATTTATAGATGATAAAAACAAAACTATAAATACGCTTCAACTTATTGTTAAACTTTTTATTTATAGGCAAACAAAAAGTCATGTTTCTGTCCGTATTGATGTGAATAACTGCAAAAGAAATTATTGAACAAACAAAGGAAAAAGAGCTTGATTTTGAATTTTCACCCATGAACTCATTTAAAAAGACTTATACATCAAGAAGTTGAAAAGGCTGGTTTATCTTCATACTCAACTGATGAAGGAGAAAACGTAGAGTTATTATTACCTTAAAAATATACCAATAGATTTTGGGTACAAATCCGCCAAAACGTTTCATGTGAAACATTTTGGCGGATTTTGCTAATGCGGCTACAATAACAACCCTGTTCTGTTGTCTATCCGTCCACAAAAAAGTTTTTAAAATAAGTCAAAACTACTCGTCATACTTGAATAAAATGGATAAAATTTGCAATCCATTAGATGGGCTACTTGAAAATGGTTTTCCTATATTTTGCGTACTACTTTTTTTTTATTGTTGACAACCCTAATTCAAGTACAGCTGCAAATGTTTTATTTTTCTTACCGCTGTATTGATCTCTTAGAATAATAATTGAAGAAGCATATGTTACATCAACATCAAAAGGTTACATCTAAAGCAGTATCATCTCATCTATATTAAAATTCTTCGCATACATATTACAAGTTCCAGCATAAAAAGCAGAAATCGTTACAAAATTTACCATTTTCGTTAACTTTTTTACACTCCTCAGATTCTTCTGGATAAATTCCACCAAATCTTCACAACACTTCAACTGAATATATTTGGAATATAATTAGCCTTATCAAATTGTGATGAAAACTTGACTTTTGCACCGTTTACAACGAACTTATAAAAACAACCACTATCTAAATTACCAAATAACCATTTTTATCAACATTTTTAAATTTTTCAAGGTTTGTTGTGCCGCCACCAAGTAAACTAGCATCAAGAAATTGAAAGCTTGCTGTTGTGGAACTTTTGATTCTTGTATTTTATTTTGAAGTTCGGTAGTTAATCTATTTAAGTTCGTCACTCTTAGTGGCCTCATAAACATTTTTTCCACGTATAAACTTAATATATAAGAGTTAATACACTTACAACAATAAAGTGAAATAATAACTGAACGCTTATTAAAAAACTTCTTATCTTTGTTCATACCATCAAACTTTGTTATCAACTTCTTCACTCAAATTAAGTTAATTGTCTACACTACCATTCATAGTTCCCTTTTTTATTATATCTATTAGGCATTATATCATATGTTTATAATTTCTGATGTTCATATTTTATCATTAAATAACTTAAAGTCTATTTTTATATTCAATACCATATATAACGGGCATTTAATCACGAATGAAACATTGTAAAAGCTATGAAAATCATGGATGTATTTATGTTAAAAAAGTAATCCATACAGACAAGTAAACAAGTAAAAAACAAAAATGTTTTTTATTAAACAAAATCAAAAAACAAGTAAACAAGTAAAAAACAAAAATGTTTTTTATTAAACAAAATCAAAGTATAAACGAGAAAATAACAAAGTCACAACACTTAATATTATGATTCATATAAAAACAATAACATGAAGATTTACAGGTGTGTTAGAAATCTAGTAAATAAAAATTGTATAGTATGATATAATATACAAATGACAATTAGTATTGGTATTATCAACGAAAAGACTAAAAAGGCTTCAGAGGGCCGTGTTGCTTTGACGCCGCAGATTATTAAAAGTATACTTGGTAGATTTGAAGGAAAAGTGGATTTTTTGGTAGAAACAGATTCTGGTGTTTCCTCGTATAATTATAATGAAGAGTACAAAGAAGTTGGAGCAAGGGTAGTTTCACAAGATGAAGCATTAGGAGCAGATATTTTACTATTGGTCAACACGCCGGATCAAGGAATTATCAAGAGCATAAAAAAAGGAGCACTAGTTGTTTCTTTTTTTAATTCTACTAAAAATCAAGGAATAGTTGAAGAATTAAAAAAAGAAAATTTTCAGGCAGTGGACATAAACAATTTGCCAAGAAAATTGTCGAATGCGCAGTCTATGGACGCACTTACTTCACAGAGCTCTATTGCTGGATACAAGGCGGTTATAACAGCTGCTGCAGAATTCTCGAAGATTTTTCCAATGTTGACAACGGCCGCAGGAACTATTCGTCCAACAAGTGTACTGGTCCTGGGAGCTGGAATAGCCGGACTGCAAGCAATAGCAACGGCTAAAAGACTTGGAGCAGCTGTTACAGCATTTGATGTTAGACCAGAAGCTAAAGAAGAGGTGTTGTCATTAGGAGCCAGATTTTTAGATCTGTTCAGTTACATTTCTGATGAAGAAAAAGTAATTCTCTCGTCAATTAACCGAAAGCAAGGGGCTGGTGGGCTTGCACGAAAATTAACACCTGAAGAGTTAGCAATTCAGAGAAAAGCGACAGACAAAGCAGTAGGTAGTTTTGATATTTTAATTACTACTGCGCAAGTTCCTGGTTCCTCACCACCTGAATTTGTTTCTATGCAGGGAGTTCAAAACATGAAGTCTGGTTCTGTTATTGTTGACATGGCAGCATCAGATAAGGGTGGAAACATTGAAGGTTCGAAGCCAAATCAGATAGTGGTTATAAAAGATGTGAAGATTATTGGTGCACCAGATTTGGCATCAGAGGTTGCAGCGGCTTCATCAGCGCTACTAGCTAAGAATTTCATGGACATTGCACTGCACTTCATTAAAGAAACTGAAGACGAATTGGTAGTAAATATTGACTCTGAAGATGAACTTGCGAAGAGTATGGTTATAACACTTGAAAGTGCGTAAAGAAGAGGTGATGAACAGAAGAATGATTTTGTAGTTATAAAAGAGTAAAACAATAAAGAAGGAGAGATAAAATGAGCCCAGCAGTAGTTGCAGTAACACTTTTTATTTTTGCACTAATTATAGGAATTGCAATAATTGGAAGAGTTCCGACGACTTTGCATACACCTTTAATGTCTGGCGCAAATTCAATTCATGGTGTTGTTTTGATTGGTGTCATAATAGTGGGAGGACATATAAATTCATCGTCTAGTGCAATTATTATTTTCTTGGCTAGTCTTTTTGGAGCAGTTAATGTTGTCGGTGGGTACGTCGTAACAGATAGAATGCTTGACATGTTCAAGTCCAAAAAAAGTAGTGAAACAGAGGAGTTGAAGGAAAATACATCTGAACCTATTTCCATTGAAATTGTAACTAAAACAACACAAGCAAAAGGTAACTAATGACTAGTAAAACGAATTTTAATCTTTTGACAGACTTTTTAGATAAAAACCTTGAGGTAGTATCTTGGGGTTTTTACGTTCTTGCGGCTGTTTTATTTATACAGGGGCTTCGGTTGATGAATTCGCCGAAAACTGCACAAAAAGGTAATAAGGTTTCGATAATTGGAATGTTGCTAGCTGTGATTGTTGCATTTTTCACAACTGCATACGGTAAATTTGAAAATGTGGTTGGTTTGTATTTGGTAATCGTTGGTGGTATAATTGGTGTGGTTTTGGGGGTTTTACTTGGTCGAAACACCAAGATGACATCAATGCCGCAACTTGTGTCACTTTTCAACACTATGGGCGGAGGAGCAGCGGCACTTGTTGCTATCAATGATATTATCAATCCTACACCTGCAGCTTTTCCAAAAAATGGTCAAGTACATGGGTTTGTTGAAGTTATTAATGATCTTCACAGTTCTCTACGGTTCACACCAGATAATTTGGCGTTGATAGGTAAGGTTGACTATATTGCACTACTGACCGCAGTTTTAGGTATTTTTATTGGATGTGTGACTTTTACAGGCTCGTTAATCGCTGCAGGAAAATTGCAAGGAATTTTGAACGGAAATGCTATAAAAATACCGGGAAGTTTCGTAATTAACATACTCTGCATAATAGGGGTGTTGGTAACTGGGACGATGATTGTTATCAGAAATGCGCCGGAGGCTTTGCGCACGCACATGCCACTGCCTGCTTCTTTTGCTGGTTCGCACGTACCACTTTGGGTGTTGGTTTTACTTCTTGCAGTATTTGCACTGATTCTTGGAGTTACTTTTGTGCTACCAATTGGTGGCGCTGATATGCCTGTTGTGATTTCAGTTCTGAATGCATGTACGGGAACTGCAGTTGCGATGACTGGTTTCGTTATAAACAACGTGATTATGGTTGTTGCAGGTGCCCTTGTGGGTGCGGCTGGTGCAATACTTTCTCAGCTCATGGCGAAAGCAATGAACCGCTCGCTGGTGAGTGTGCTAGCAGGTGGATTTGGAAGCAGTGTGGATGCAGTTGACGTAAGTTCTAGTTCTTCGCCGCAAGCTCTGAAAGAAGCTTCTGCTGATGATTTAGCAATCCAGATGGTTTATGCGAAGAGGGTTGTGATCGTACCTGGATATGGACTTGCAGTTGCGGGTGCACAGCATGAGATCGCTGAATTAACAAATCTTCTGGAGGGTAAAGGCGTGGAAGTGCTTTTTGCAATTCATCCAGTTGCAGGACGCATGCCCGGTCACATGAATGTTTTGCTTGCAGAGGCAAACATTCCCTACGAGAAGTTGTTAGATCTAGATGATGCAAACTCGCAGTTTTTGCAAACAGATGTTGCATTGGTAGTTGGTGCGAACGATGTGACCAATCCAGCGGTGAGACGAGCTGGTAGTTCAATTAGTGGTATGCCTATTCTTAACGTTGATGAGGCGAAAACTGTTGTTGTAATTAAACGAGGACAAGGAAAAGGTTACGCCGGAATAGAAAATGAGCTCTACGGGTTGCCTCAAACTAGCATGTTATACGGTGATGCAAAAAAAATGGTTGCTGAAGTCGTTCTTGCTGTAAAAGAATTGTGATGTCAGATATACTGCCAACTGCGAATCAGAATACTTTTAATAACCCTTGGTCGGTAAGTTACTACTCACGGAAGTTCGCCATGCACGTTGCCAACGCACCAGCTGCATGGATTGAAGGCGAAGTTGTCAGCATAAAAAAGTATCCGCATGGCGCATATTTGAAGATGAAGGACTTAAATAGTGAAGTATTTTTACCCGCGAGCACCTTTTTGGATGATATTTTGCAGGATCTGGAGAAGATAAAAGAGGGCACGCACGTTGTTTTTCGCGCACAACCACAGTTCTGGGTTAAACGAGGTGAGTTGACAATGTCGCTGATGTATATTCGAGAAGTTGGAGTTGGCGATATTCTGCAGAAAATTGAGGAGTTGAAAGAAAAGTTGCAGTCAGAAGGGCTTTTCGATAGTCAGCACAAGAAAAAATTACCGTTCTTACCTGCAACAATTGGTTTAATTTGTGGTAGAAATGCACAGGCGAAAGATGATGTTTTGCAAAATGTCCGCCGCAGATGGCCCTCAGCAAGATTTATAATTCGAGAAGTAAGTGTCGGCAATTCTCCAGCAACTCCAAAAGAGGTCAGTAGTGCGGTAGAAAAACTTGATAACATTTCAGAAGTTGAAGTTATTATTATCGCTCGAGGTGGGGGCGCCCTTGAAGAGGTCGTTTTTCCATTTTCTAACGAGGAGTTGATACGAACAGTTTACAGTGTGCAAACTCCAACAGTTTCAGCGATTGGACATGAGAGTGATGTTCCGTTGCTTGATTTTGTTGTAGATTTCAGGGCGTCAACACCAACTGATGCGGCGAGGACTATTGTTCCATCAATTCAGGACGAGCAAAATTTTGTTAAACAAGCACAAATGCAGTTGTACTTCAAGATTAATAATCAACTTGAGAATGAGAAACAAATTCTAGACAATATGATTTCAAGACCGGTTTTAAAAAATATCAGCACAATTTTTGAACCACAACTTCGCACAATTGAGCAAGAAAAAACTAGACTTTTGTATAACTACAGAAGTAGAATTGAGAGGGAAATTGGTAGTTTCAGTAGTGTGTACACGCATTTACAGGCGCTGAATCCAAAAAGCACACTTAAGCGAGGTTACGCAATTGTCCAGCAGAGGGGAAAGGTTGTTTCAAAAGTCGCACAACTCAAGTGCGATGACAACATACTAGTGCAGTTTACTGACGGAGAAGTTAGTGCACGAATTGAAAACATCAAAGTAGAAGTTTCAAAAAAGAAGAAAAATGAGGAGTCCAGAAGTGAAAAGTGAAGATGAAACAACTCAAACACTAGGATACGAAGATGCTCGTAAAAAATTGCTAGAAATTGTTAATCTGTTAGAAAGTGAAGAAAATGTTAATCTTGAAGAGTCGCTAAAATTGTGGAAAGAGGGCAACACGCTCGCAAACTACTGCAAAAAAAGTCTTGAAGATGCACAAAAAAGTCTTGAAGATGCGGCAAAAGGGAACAGTTAGCAGCGCTGCAGTCGCAGAAAAACCAGTCTGATTATATCCAGCTCTGCAACCACATGCAATGTTGCCACTGCTCTTTTGGAATATGTATACCACCACAGTCCAAACCGAGTAGAAGTACGCTGAAATTGCTAAAAATATTACATATAAAGTTGCGGTAATGAGCAAGAATGTACGCCTGCACTCGCGAGTTGACGCACAAAGTAGCGCGTTCGGCAGTACAAAGGAAGATGGTCAGCGTGTGATGTATGGGCAGAAGACGACGCTGTAGAACGTGAAGATTGTGCAGTTCGAATACAGTAAAACCCAAGGTAAGTAACCGGCCGCGACCGGGCATAATGCACAGGAACTTCGTGAGCGTTGGTCGCAGAATAGTTACCGCCACCAAAACTGCAAGTGCGACCAAACAAACCATCAGATTAGTGGATTTCCAAGTCCAAGAGTGTGCACCGAACATTAAGAACTTCCGCAGTTATCAGGCGTTTTATAATAAAAAAGTGGGGCGTAGTTGTAACAATCAGCCAACTGCTTTAGCTGAATATGCGTGCGCACTTTCGCGAGGTGTGTGTGGAACTTCAGTATTGATATATGAAATGCGAGATATAACAACTGCTTGTCCGTCAATACAGAATAGAAGTCCAGCAGTTAATGTGTAAACTTGTGTAAAAGACAGCGGAATACATACGCGTTTCAAGACCCTGATGATTTGCGCGCGGAAGTGCCAAGAAGAGTAGTTTTGCGGCGGCCATTGTCAAGACAAGCAAGGGGATCCCCGAGGACCGCAGTTGAAATACGCCACGAGAAAGAATTGTGTACACCTGCGAGTTCTATTCTAGCAGCAATCACGGTCTTACCAAATAATGGTGCACCGCGAAGTTCGGCTTATGCTCTCCGCGCGCAAATACCTCAGTTAAGTCTCCTTGGTTTTTAAGTCAACATCCTTATCCCACTCGCGGCTGAAACCGGTCAACTGTTGAGGCGTATGCATCTTTTATGTAGTAAGTCCCATCAAAGACAGCGAGTTAGGGGAGTAAACCAAGGTTGTAGAGCCACGCTCGCAGTAAAAAAATCAGTAGAATAAAAATATGTTGTATAATGAAAGAAAGTGCCCTAAATTTACTTAAATCGTGCGAGAACCCCCTCCCCGTGCGCTGGCAGATCCTCGTCGTTGGCGATTAAAACAAGTTTATCACGAACAACTTCAAGTGCGTGTTCAGTATATTCAGTTTCTTGAACACTGCGCAAGAACGAGTGCACTCCAAGTCCAGAACTAAAACGAGACGAGTTAGTGGTTGGCAGGACATGATTTGAACCGCCGATGTAGTCACCAAGAGGTACAGGCGAGTACGCGCCAACAAAAATCGCACCTGCATTCGTGATTTGCTGAGTAATCTCCTTGTTCTTTTTGGTCTGGATTTCAAGATGTTCAGCACCATACGCATTCGCCAGAATTACCGCATCATCAAGTGATTTCACCACAATAATTGCGCTCTGCGCGCCCTCAAGAGCAACCTTAACGCGTTCATGATGTTTGGTTTTTTCTGCACGCCTAGAAAGAGCTAGTCTTGTGTTCTTGGCAAGTTTCTCGGAGTCCGTGAATAAAACTGCGGCCGCTAGTGAGTCGTGTTCTGCCTGCGAAATCATATCAGCTGCCAAAAACTCAGGTGACGCACCGTCATCGGCGATAATTGCAATTTCAGTCGGACCAGCAACTGCATCAATTCCAACACTTGATTGAACCAACCGCTTTGCTGCAGCAACATAGATATTTCCAGGCCCGGTAATTGTGTCAACGCGCGGAACTCCCTCTACTCCGTATGCAAACATGCCAACCGCACCCGCACCACCAACCGCGTAAACATTATCAATGTCCATGAGATACGCAGCCGCTGCAATTGTTGAGTGGATGTAACCGCCGAACTCTTTTTGCGGAGGTGATGCAATAATCAGGTCCTGAACACCCGCACATTTTGCTGGAATCGCATTCATCAACACTGAACTCGGATACACAGCAAGTCCACCAGGCACGTATAATCCAACGCGCTCAATTGGGAACCACTTCTGGCGAACCACCGCACCTTCTGCGAGTTCAGTTGTAGATTCGCTTGGCACTTGAGCCAAATGTACAGTGGTTATACGCTCTCTTGCTTCAAGAAGTGCATCCTTTAGTTCAGTGCTCAAACTGTTCCAGGACTTCTTCAAATAATCTTGCGGAATTTTTATGCCAGAACCTGCATTTTTGAGGTCCTGTTCAACTGAGTCGAATTGTCTCGCAAACTCGTAAAGTGCAGCAACTCCTTTACTCTTCACTTGTTCAAGTATAGGGCGAACGGCTTCAAGTGCGGTTTCTAAGCTGAAATCTGCACGTGGAAGCAATTTGTCCAGTTCACTTTTTGTCATGGCGTCAACTTCAAGCGTGCCCCAATTCAGTTCCTTAATGTTTATTTCAAAACTCATGTTTACTTACCTTTCTTCAATTGGTATATATTTTTTTTCAGTTTCTCCAGTGTAGATTTGCCTCGGGCGTCCGATTTTAGACATTGGATTTTCATGCATTTCACGCCAATGCGCAATCCAGCCTGGAATTCGTCCAAGTGCAAAAAGTGTTGTGAACATAGTAGAACTAAATCCAATTGCGTGGTAGATTAAACCAGTCCAAAAATCGATGTTCGGATACAACTTCCGCTCCTTAAAGTAATCGTCATTCATGGCGATATCCTCAAGTTCAAGTGCGATGTCAAACAAATCCAGAGAACCCGTACCACTATCAAAAATGCGTTTTGCATACGACTTCGAAATTGCAGCGCGCGGATCGTAAGACTTATAAACTCTATGCCCGAGACCTGATAATTTCTGTCCTCTTTTTTTAACATCATCAATAAAATCTTTAACAGTTTTGTGCTCCTGAATAATATACTGGCGGATTCGTTCCAGTTGTAGTAATGCGGCTTCATTCGCACCACCATGAAGCGGTCCAGACAACGCGTTCACACCAGCGGCAACTGATGAATAAAGTGAAGCATTTGCTGAACCAACAATACGCACCACCGACGTTGAACAATTCTGCTCGTGATCTGCGTGCAAGATCAGTAACTTATCAAGTGTTTCAACGAACAGTGGATCAGAGTCAAAGCGCTCATATGGGACGGCGAAGCACATCCGCAGAAAGTCATCAATATAACCACGCGAGTAGTCTGAATACAACAAAAGTTCATTTAGCTTGCGCCTGTGGATAAAAGAGGTGATTGTCCGTGTTTTTGCCATGATAATCTTGGTCGCCAAATCCACCTGTTTCGGATCTGCAATATCCGCAGTTCCTGGACTGAAATTCTCCAGTGCGCATATTGATGATGAAAGTGTTGACATGGCTCGCAGATTCGACGAGAAAGTGCCCAAGTATGAACGAAAATCTTCACCAACCAATGTCAAGTGATTAATCTCGTTCTTGAAGTTGTCGAACTCATTTTGTTTAGGAAGTTTACCATACAGCAAGAGATATGCGACTTCAAGAAAAGTTGAATGCTTGGCTAGTTGTTCAATCGGATAACCGCGATATGCAAGAACAGAATTCTCACCGTCGATGAATGTTATCTTGGACTCGCACTGTGCAGTTGTAAAAAAGCCTGGATCAAGCATAACGTACTTGTCATTGCGAAGTTCTGAAATGAAGATGCCATCAGGACCTCTTGATGCCTTGACAACAGGAAACTGCACCTTTCGTCCGTTTATCTGCAAGTTGGCAGAACCGTCCAGTAACTTCATTAGTTGTGAAGTGTCCCTAAAATTCATGGCTTCATTATAGCACAAGTGCGTAAAACTACAATTTTTTGCGTTCTAGTTCATACTACTGCTAACAACTTAATAACTAGCAGCGTAACGAAACCAGTTAAGAAGTGCACTTCATGTTTTATATTTTTAAGTTATACGTATACAACTGAGTGTGTCAAAAGTTGTTCAAAATTATTGTTCTAAGAGTTTTAGTTGACAATTACGTTAAGTTGTACTATAATAACAGGGCATGTATAGATCATCGGTTGTAACGAGTGGTAGGAATATGGCTGGTGCTCGGGCGCTCCTGAAAGCTGCGGGCGTAGATGGTGAGGACCTGGGTAAGAAACCCATCATAGCAGTTGCGAACTCATTCACCGAGTTTGTGCCAGGTCATGTGCACTTGAGAGAGGTTGGAACTTGGGTTACTGAATGCGTTAAGGCAGCTGGTGGCGTTGCTCGCGAATTCAACACAATTGCAATTGATGACGGCATTGCTATGGGGCACTCTGGCATGCTCTACTCACTTCCGAGTCGCGAGATCATTGCAGATAGTGTTGAGTACATGGTGAACGCACATCAGGCGGACGCGCTCATATGCATATCGAACTGCGACAAAATAACTCCAGGAATGCTAATCGCTTCGATGCGGTTGAACGTTCCAACTGTCTTCGTCAGTGGAGGCCCTATGGAAGGAGGTCCGGATAAAAGCGAACTCATTAAGATTATGGCAGCATCTGCAGACCCCAACTGCAGCGAAGAGGAGTTGCTCAAACTTGAGAATACCGCGTGTCCAACCTGCGGCTCCTGTTCAGGCATGTTCACAGCAAACTCGATGAACTGTTTAACTGAGGCTTTAGGTCTCGCACTTCCTGGAAATGGCACGCTTTTGGCAACACACGTACTTCGTAAGAAACTCTTCAAGAAAGCAGCTGAATTGGTTGTCAACCTCACAAATCGCTACTACCTTGAAGATGATCATACAGTTCTACCACTTCAAATTGCGACTACTGAGGCGTTCGAAAATGCCATGCGCCTGGACATCGCTATGGGCGGTTCAACAAACACGATTCTGCATATTCTAGCAGTTGCGCACGAAGTTGATGAGTCAATAAGTACGAAGCTGAAGTCAACCAATCAGCGAGTTAGAGAAAGTGTTGATGGGCTTGACTTGGTGAATTTCACGTTGAAGAATATTGCTAAACTGAGCGCTAATACACCATGCATTTGCAAGCCCGCCCCGAATGGAACTGCACTAATTGAAGATGTACATAGAGCTGGTAGTGTTCCGCGAATTCTTGGTGAGTTGAACCGAGCGCGCATTTTGAATACTGGTGTTTCAAGCATACACAGCACAAGTTTCGCTGAATATTTGCAGAAGTGGGACGTTTTGAGCGATGATGCGGGTGCAGAAACCAAAGACTTGTTCTTGGCTGCTCCTGGTGGGTGCTTGCCTGGAGACGCACGGGCAATTCACGCATTTTCACAGTCTGCTGTGTATGACGAACTTGATACCGATTCTGTGCACGGAGTAGTTCGTGATGTTGAACACCCGTTTACAAAAGATGGTGGATTGGCAATTCTCTACGGAAATCTTGCTGAAAATGGATGTGTTGTAAAAAGTGCAGGTGTGGATGACGCGATCTGGCATTTTCAAGGGCGTGCAGTAGTTGTTGAATCACAAGAGGAAGCGGTTGAAATTATTCTATCTGATAAAGTTAGTGCTGGAGATATTGTTGTTGTTCGATACGAAGGACCAAAAGGTGGTCCTGGTATGCAGGAGATGCTGTATCCGACGAGCTTCTTAAAGGGTAAGGGTCTTGGTAAAAAGTGTGCACTAATAACCGACGGTAGATTTTCTGGCGGAACCTCAGGGCTCAGCATTGGCCATGTTGCTCCAGAAGCGGCGGCTGGTGGATTGATTGCATTTGTTCAAACTGGTGATGAAATTGTTATCGACATCAACGCACGCACAATTGAACTGCTTGTTGCCGAAGATGAGATTGCTCGTCGTCGGAGAATTCTTGAAGCAAATGGCGGTTACATTCCAGGTGCTGAGGAGGCACGCGCCGGAATTGGTCGAGACCGAGAAGTTTCCAAGTCCTTGCAGATTTATGCAGCACATGCACTATCTGCAGATAAGGGAGGAGCAAGAATATTAGCGCAGAAGTAGGGAATTCATGATGATATGAGTGCAGAAAGTAACGGAGATGTAAACAATTCTACAAGTTCGTGGCGCCCAAAAACCGCTGAAATTCCCACCAATCCTGGTGTGTACAGGTTTAAGGATGAGTCCGGGCGGGTGGTGTATGTTGGCAAAGCGAAAAATCTGCGGAAGCGGCTTGTCAACTACTTCCAAAATAATTCCGCACTACATCCGAGGACGCAAAAGATGATTGAAACTGCACGCTGTGTTGAGTGGACAATAGTAGCCAACGAAATTGAAGCACTAATTTTGGAGTTTCAGTGGATCAAGAAGTTTGAACCGCGCTTCAACGTTATGTTTCGTAGCGATAACAAGTCATATCCATACCTTGCAATAACCAACGAGAAGTGGAACCGCGTGCACATTACGCGCGAAAAACGCAATCTAAACAGTAAGTACTACGGACCATATCCAAAGACTTGGACAATTAGGTCAACTTACAAAATTCTTCAAGAGGTGTTTCAGTTTCGCAGCTGTAAATGGAGCATTTTCAAGCAAGCGAAAGACAACAATCGGCCATGCTTACTTGGACATATTGAAAAATGTCTGTCTCCTTGCGTTAATGATGTGCCTGATTATTCGCACAAGATTGAGCAACTCAAAAGTTTCCTCAGGGGTAACATTGAAGAGGTCGTTAATAAATTACGCGCGCAGATAAGTGCAGCAGCTGATGAACTGAACTTTGAGTTAGCAGCGACCCTGCGTGATCAAATAGCTGCCATTGAAATTGTGCTGAATAACAACACGGTGGAATTGGATCGAGCAACAAATCTTGATGTTATTGGTGCGCATGGAGATGAACTTGAGGCTGGAGTTCATGCATTTTTTATCCGCAGTGGCAAAATTGTTGGCGAAAAGTCATGGATTATATCGCGAGGAGTTGTGGCTGATGATGATGATGAAATTATGAGTAGCATTGTTAAAGAGTTGTATTTAGCGGAAAAGTCTGAAATTCCATCAGAAATACTTGTTTCTACTTTGCCTGACGACATTGAAACGCTGCAGAAAATGCTTAGTGGAGTTCGTGCGACCAATGTAAATTTACATGCGGGTCTTCGTGGTAAAAACCGCAACTTGGTGCAAAAGGCTCAGGTTAACGCGCAAGAAACTCTTAAACTCGCACAAATTCACAGAACTACTGATCTGAACTCACGTAGTCGTGCAATTAAGGAAATACAAACTGCACTTGCACTCACAACTCCTCCACTGCGCATGGAGTGTTACGATATTTCACACACACAGGGCGAGTTTCAAACAGGTGCAATGGTGGTTTTTGAAGACGCATTGCCCAAGAAAAACAACTACAGGCTGTTCAACTTAAGAGGTTCAAATGGATCAGGCGCGCGCGATGATACTGCGGCAGTTTATGAAGTCATCATGCGGCGATTAGTGCGACTCATGACGGCTGATGCTGAAGAAGATGACAAGTTCAATTACAAACCAGGGCTGATTATTATCGACGGCGGAAAACCACAGGTGCAAGCAGCAAAGCGCGCGATGGAGGACGCAAAGGCGCAATACAGTGTTGATGAAATACCAATCTGTTCAATTGCCAAGCGTCTTGAGGAAATCTGGTTGCCAAATGCGGAGTATCCAATAATTCTATCCAGAAATTCACTTGGGCTCTACTTATTTCAGCAGTTGCGCGACGAAGCTCATCGATTCTCAATTGTCAGTATGCGCAAAAGGCGCGCGAAAAAGTACACTAAAAGTATTCTTGATGAAGTTCATGGGCTCGGGCTTAAACGGCAGAAAATGCTACTGAACAAGTATAAAAGCTTGAAAAAATTAGCAACTGCGAGCGATGAAGAATTGCTCTCCATGAGCGGAATTACTCCTGAAATTGTTGCAGAACTTAAATCGAAGTTGACCCTCTGCGCAAGATGAATTTGTAACTGCCTAGTTTTATATTTTTTAACTACCAACTTCATCACTTCATCGCCTAAACGCCCATGAATACGGGGGCAAAACACCTCATTTTGTGCACGCACTTGACAACTAAAAAACTTGTGCTATACTGATTCTGTCTGGTTTCCGTTGTTGTGTGACGAGGTGTTGCGCGCGGAGGTCAGCGTAAATGACAGGTGGTAGTGTATGAAAAAGGGTATTCATCCAGAGTATGTTGAGACGAAAGTTTCGTGTTCGTGCGGAAATAGTTTTGTCACGCGTTCAACGGCAACTTCTGGCGAAATTCGTGCTGATGTGTGCAACAAGTGTCATCCATTCTTCGCTGGAAAGCAGAAGATTCTGAACATTGGTGGGCGCGTTGCAAAGTTCGAGGCTCGTTATGGAAAACTGACGAAAACCGCTGAAAAGTAGTCACCGATGACTTCCGGTGACGAACAGTTTCCTGCAGCACAAAAAGCACTTGAAGAGTTTGCTGACATTGAAGAACAACTACAAAGTCCTGATGTCCTGGTGAATCAGAGTCTTGCGCGAAAACTGGGCAAGCGATATTCAGCGCTAAAACAGGTTGTTAATGCATACAAAGCGTGGAAAACTCTTAATGATGACTGCGTAGTTGCTCTTGAATTAGCGAAGACGGATCCAGATTTTGAGGCTGAAGTCAATGTAATAATTCCCAAATTAAATGAGGCTCGTACGCTGCTGAACAACGTTTTAGTTCCGCGTGATGAAAATGATGCAAGTGATATAATTGTAGAGATTAAAGCGGGTGCTGGTGGCGAAGAGTCTACTCTTTTTGCTGGTGATTTACTGCGCATGTACCTCAAATATGCTGAAAAGCGGGGCTGGAAGACGCAGATTATGCAAGCGACAGAAACTGACATTGGTGGATATAAAGATGTTACACTAGCAATACGAAATACCAACCCAGAAGTTGCACCTGCGGATGGTGTTTGGGCGAACCTGAAGTTTGAAGGAGGTGTTCATCGCGTTCAGCGCATTCCGGTTACTGAGTCGAGTGGGCGCATCCACACCTCTGCGACTGGTGTTTACGTTTATCCGGAAGTGGAAGAAGACGAGGAGATTGAAATAGATCACAACGATTTACGAATTGATGTATTTCGTGCTGGTGGACCTGGTGGACAGTGCGTCAACACGACGGATTCCGCAGTTCGAATTACGCACTTGCCTACTGGAATTGTTGTATCAATGCAGAACGAGAAGTCGCAGATACAAAATCGTGCGGCCGCTCTTAAAGTTCTCAAATCGCGTCTAATTGCCAAGAAACAGGAGGAAGAGGCAGCGAAGAACTCGGATATGCGGCTGAATCAAGTGCGAACTGCTGATAGATCTGAACGTATTCGAACCTACAACTTCCCCGAAAACCGCATAGCTGATCATCGTAGCAACTTCAAGGCGTACAACTTAGATCAAGTGTTGGACGGAGATCTTGATGCGGTCATAAACAGCTGCATAGAACTGGACGAGAAAACCCGTCTAAACAAGTGCGTGAGCTGGACAAGGATACCCCCCCAGCAAGAAAAACAAACAACAAGAGCAGTAAAGAACTAGAGATATGCAACAGACCTGCGCAAAACCTGCACGAACTGGTGTAGGACAAAACAAGCCCGAACCAAGTAGCCAGACAAACCCATTCAACAAGACTACTAACTAGACATTTGGGCGGTTGCCATGGTTGGCATCCTTTTTCTTACGACTTCTACGAAGTCTTCCTCTTTTGCTCATACTTACAGTGTATCATACTTGTGACAGTTTGTCAACGCGCCCTGTTCCACTGCTGTTTTCCTCCTGTGCTCGTCATTTTCCGCAGCTGACCTTGACTTGCGCGACCTAAATATACAAAATAGTATCTTGTAAGTGGCATGCTTACATAAATACCCCGAACGTGCCCTTAAGTGCTCCTTGAGTTTCATTAGTCACAACATCAAGCTCGTATGTTTCGCCCAGATATACATTCATTAACCCAATATTCTTCGCACAGTGAGGTCCAAAATTAAAAGAGGGTTGACTGTCCCATCACACCATCTCCCATCATCCCAAATCCAGTCATCGGCATATCCTTTTACATCTTCTACGATGAAAAACTCAGTATTATCCGCACCAGTATTTTTCACTTTAACATGAACCTTCGTCTTTGTTCCTTTATCATTATT